>CBIHMD010000072.1:0-8936 GCA_966210655.1 uncultured Thalassospira sp. | reverse complement strand
ACCTTGGCAAGAGTTTCTATACCGGGAAGATGTTTCCCGCCAAATACAGCAATGCCATCTTCTCGGCCCAGCACGGATCGTGGAACCGCACGACACCGGTCGGGGCGCGGGTGATGGTGACCATTATCGACAGCGACGGCAATGCAAGTACAGAACCCTTTGCCGAAGGCTGGATCGATGAAAACGGCGAATATCTTGGCCGCCCGGTCGATGTCGCGCAGCTTCGGGACGGATCGCTGATCGTGTCCGATGATCTTGCCGGTGCCCTGTATCGCATCTGGTACGAGGGCCAGTGATGCGGATTATGCTTGTTGCATTCATCGGCGGGATTTTGCCCGCCGGGGCCGTTTTGGCACAGGATTTTGATGCCTGACGGAAAGTTGCGGGCATGTGTCGCACCTGTCACGGCCTTGACGGATTTGCCCGCATCCCTATCGCACCGCATATCGGTGGCGAACCCACCGAATATATCGAAATGCAATTGCGCGCTTTTCGCGATGGCAGTCGGGAACATGAAATGATGACTGTCGTCGCCAAAGGACTGACAGATCAGCAGATTTCGGACGTGGCTGACTGGTACAACCATTTCGAGATCACCGCAGCATTCCCCGTCGGCAAATCCGGCGACGATGCGCCTGAACTTTGTGTGGCGTGCCATGGTTCGAACGGTATTTCGGAAATGCCTGATGCCCCGAACCTTGCGGGCGAAACCAATATCTATATTGAAACCCAGCTGAAAGCATTTCGGAACGGCAAACGACATCATGAAGTCATGACAGAAATCGCCGCCGATCTTGATGAAAACGCGATTCAGGCCGCCGCAGACTGGTATAGCGCAATGGAAATCAAAATTACCGATCCTGCAAAACCCTGATCAGCTGTCAGGACGCAAAGCCCCGGAAACATCAAGGCCAACCGTCATTGCCGCAATGACATTTCCGGTCTCTGGATCAATGACCGGGACCGTCACCTGTGACAGGAAGGTACGGGTAGATCCGTCAAAATAAATATCGGCGATCTGACTCAGATCAGGGTCCTGCCGGATGGCAACTTTGAATTTCGGTTCATCGGACTGGTCGAAATCGGATGTCAGGCGGTTCATGCCGATAACCGCCCCCTTGGTATTAAACACAAATATTTCCGCAATATTGTCGGCGTCGTCTTTCTGGAACGAGCGCAAGATACCGGAAAGGGGATTTTCGAGGATTTCACTCGCCTTGGCACTGGCAATACCGCGTTCGCTGTCCCGCTGCCATTCGATATCCAGATCGGCAAGTGCCTCTGCACGAACATCGACCGTGCCCAATGCAGACCGGACCGCGGCAATCAGCTTTGGATCGCCTGCCATAGTACGGATCATCGGCAATTGCTGACGGGTGATAAGGTCACGTTCCCAGTCCTCAAGCCGCATGGGCAAAGTTTCGCAGGTACGAAGTGCCGTGTTCAGGGCCGCAATCAGATCAGGATTACGGCGGGTATATTCGCGTCCAAAATAGACAACAAGCGGCGCATATCGTTCAAACTGAATGTTGAACTGGGTTTCATGGTGCCCCATATCGTCACGTGCTGCTTCGAATGTCTGCTTGTCCACCAGCGCATATTCCACCCGCCCGGCCAGAACCTGCGAGATCAGCGAGTTAATCGACGGCACCTTGGCGATTTCATGATATCCCTGCTCGGTTAGCCACTCGGCCTCGTTCGAGCCAAGAATGGCGGCAACGGACAGCAGGCTGTCGGGTGCCGGGATTGACGCGAAACTGCCCTGCTGCCCGGCGGCTGAAATCCAGACCCATTTTTCAAGGGCAAGCGGCAGGGTCGGGTCGGCATATTCGTCCATAAACGGACTTATCCGTGCAAGGAAAAAGCCATCTGCCTGCCCGTTTCTAACCATTTCCCGATTGCGCTGACGGGGTGCAATCGCAATCCCGTATCCCACGCCGATCCGGTCAAATGCACAATTCAGGACGGTTATGGAATAGCCCTTCAGAATGCCATCCTGCAATTGCTGATAGGGGGGCTGCAGATTGGTTTGCAGGAGCAGAAATGCGTCTTCGCCCGATGCATCGGAGAAATCCTGTGCCCCTGCGGGCGGGCTGTTCAGGATGAACACAAAACCGAATGCAATCAGGCCCATCCGCAAAATGCGGATACAGGCAAATGCAGATTGCCCGAAAAAAATTTGTCCCCATGGCTGCGTGTGGCGTTCCATACAACACCTGACATTCACCAAAACCCGTCGCAGATGATATTGGGGCTGGCTGCCATCGTTACAAGATCGAGGCTCAGTCGCCGGTATACATATCCGGAGCGATGCGTTTGACCGCAGCGCCGTCACTGCGCCAGCCATGGCAACTATTGACCAAAGGGGACCGGCGTTTTTTGGCCGGGTTCGGTGCGGTGCCGTCCTTTTCTGCCTGTTTGCGCCGTTCTTCGGCTTCGCGGGCACGGATGGGAAAAATTGTCTGAAATGCGGTTGTTGCGACCGGTCCCATCAATTCCGTCAGATGCGTGCATCCGTGAATGCCACCCACCCGTTCGCGGATTTGCTGTTTCAGCCCCGGCCCGATCCGAAGCCCGGCCAGCGCCTCATAATTCGGGGCGATTTCATCGCAGGCATTGAATGGCGCATGGTCGGTGACGGCTTCGACCGCCTTGATCACCATGTCATCGCCAACAGTAATGCGCAGCCACATTTCATGGATTGGCACTCCGGCGGGAATTTCACCGCGGTCATTGTTTTCAAACCCGTATGTCTTGGTATCGGTGATGTGACCTTCGATATCCCAAAGACCGTCCTTGCGACGATATCCGGCGCAGGTAACGTTGCGGGTATGGATATGTTCACGCTCGGCGGGGCTAGACAGGGGCATGGCGCATCTCTCCTTTACGTAAACGTAAAGACATTAACCGCTACGTTGTCAACCTTCAAAAATGTAAAACGGCTGACGCGAAATCCCGCATCAGCCGCTGAAAGGACGATACATCGACAGAATCTGATTTACGCAACACCGTAATCTGAACCGAAAATAAACTTCTCGCGTTCGCGCAAATCCTCCTCAAGCTGTGCCTTGACGACATTGAACAAGTCGCGAATGGAAACCATGCCGACAACAACGTCCCCGTCAACGACCGGAAGGTGGCGGTAACGCCGCGCACTCATCAGTTCAAGTGCATTCATCGCCGTGTCCCCAGGGCCAAGTGTATCGGGATTGGCAGTCATAACCTGTTTAAGGGGGGTTGATGCCGCATCCAGTCCCTTCGCGACAACCCGGTTCACAAGATCGCGTTCGGTAAAGATGCCGGCAAGTCTGGCACTGTTATCAACAATGATCACGGCACCGATCTTGCGTTCGGTCATCATGCTGACGGCATCCATGACCGAGTCTGCGGGATTCAAGGTTGCGATCGACTGTTCTTTGACCACACCAGGTACGATTTTCGTATCCATATTTTTCTCTCTGCGGGTTGCTGTTGCCACGTGCCCTGCCCCGATCAGATTGCCTGAAACAGTGCTTCAAACGCACATTTGGGGCCCTTGTTTGCAAGTGGCCCTGCAATCACATCGATCAAGACCTTTGATGATCATTTTAACCGATAAGTAGATTTAATAGAACAGTTTCACACCAAATAACGCAAATCGGGCAGCACGGCTTCCCGTGCTGCCCGTTTGTTTTACCGCGTTTGGTGCTAATTCAGTTCATCAGTCGCAACTTCGCGAACTTCGCGCAATTTTATCCGGGTGATCTGGTTGCGGATACGCCGCAAGACTTCGAACTCCAGCCCATGGAACCGGAACTGTTGCCCGACATCAGGAATACGACGGGTCTCGTAAAGCAGCAACCCCGCAACAGTCGCCGCCTCTTCATCGGGCAAGCGCCAGCCAAAACGACGGTTCAGATCGCGAATGGTCACATCGCCCCGCACAATGACCGAGCCATCGGTCTGCGGTTGCACCCCGACAACTTCGACATCGGTTTCATCAGCAATATCACCAACGATTTCTTCAAGGATGTCTTCCAGCGACACAACACCTTCGAAGGCACCATATTCATCCACGACGATGGCAAAATGTTCGTGACGTTCCTTAAACGCCTTTAGCTGATCGGCAAGCGTAGTACTGTCGGGAATGAACCATGGCTCGGAACTCAGTGCACGGACATCTTCGGCCGTTTCCGGTTTGGCCCCGCGAACGATTGCCTTTAACGCCTCCCGCGCATGCAGAACGCCAACGATATTGTCCGGGTCCTTGTCATAGATCGGGATACGCGTGTGCGGACTTGCCAGAACTGTATCAAGGATTTCTTCCATCGGGCGCGTGATGTCGATCATCTGCACCTTGCGACGGTGCACCATGATTTCCCAGACACCGACGTCTTCAAGGTCAAGAATCCCGTGTAACATCGTACGCTCAGCGTGGTGATCACCTACAACCACATCATCAGCATGCAGTTCGATCGCCCCGCGCAATTCACGCTCGCGGTCCGTGCCTGGCCCCTCGCCACTGCCGAACAATCGCAAAGTAGCGCGGACAATCACCTGAATGGTCTGGGTGACGGGTGCAAAGACAACGACCAGAATACTCATTGGTCGCGCAACGCGAAGGGCCATGCTGTCAGCATGTTGCAACGCATAGGTTTTCGGTAGAATCTCCGAAAACACAAGAACAAGTGCTGTCATGGCAGCGGTGGCGTAAACCACACCACGCTCGCCAAACAGTTCGATCATGACGGAAGTTGCCAGAGCCGATGCCGAAATATTGACCAGGTTGTTCCCCAGCAGGATAGCCCCGAGCAGCCGTTCCTGATACTGACGCAACCGGTTGACGATACCTGCCCGGACATCCCCGTCCTGTTCTTTGTGATGCATGACCGGCTTTGATGCCGCCGTCAGCGCAGTCTCCGAGCCAGAAAAGAAAGCCGAAAGCATCAGCAGGATAAAAATCACGACAATCGTGATTGTCATTCAGGTCCGTCTCCAATGGGTGCACACAACAGATCATCACATTGTGCTGTTGCGGGGTATCAGGTCAATCTTCGATCCGGCAAGTCATCGACTTCACAATCATTTATTTAGCCACGCCCGACCTCAGGCGTGGCAGGACCGGGTGATGGCTGCACGCATTTTTTGAATGTCCATCGCCTTGGATTTAAAGGCCTTGCCGATTCCGCGCGTCATCACAAACGTGATCTCGCCGTCGCTAACCTTTTTGTCGCGCGACATATGGTTGATCAAACGGTCGATATCCCAATGCATGCCGGGAACTTCCGACGCATATACCGGTAATCCGACAGATTTAAGATGGCTGACAATCCGGTCTTTTTCACCAGCCGGGGCCATCCCCATCGCACCGCAAACATCATGCGCGATAACCATGCCCATCGCCACCGCTTCGCCATGCAGAAGTTTTGTGCCGTAACCGGTCTCGGCTTCCAATGCATGGCCGAAGGTGTGTCCAAGATTAAGCAAGGCACGTTTTCCGGACTCGCGTTCATCCTGCGAAACAATCCGCGCCTTCGCCGCACAGCTTCGCATTACGGCTACACGGCGTTCCGGACCGTCATTGTTCAGAACGGCTTCGGCATTGCTTTCAAGCCAGTCGAAGAATTCCGGGTCATCGATCAGACCATATTTAACCACTTCGGCATAACCGGCCCGCATTTCGCGGCGCGGCAACGTATCAAGCACCGCCGTATCGGCCAGAACCAGACGCGGCTGATGAAACGCCCCGACAAGATTTTTGCCCGATTTCGAATTAATGCCGGTCTTGCCCCCGACCGAGCTGTCAACCTGCGACAGCAGGGTTGTCGGGATTTGAACAAAATCAAGACCGCGCAAAAGCGATGCTGCAACATAACCGGCAAGATCGCCAACCACGCCACCGCCCAGCGCAATGATCAGGGTCGAACGCTCAATACCCATGGCAAGAATCTGTTCGACAACGTCTTCGAACACAGCAAAACTTTTGGATTTTTCACCAGCCGGAACAACGACTTCGCGATGCGCGATATCAGCGCGATCAAGAGATGCCAGAACCGTTGGCAAATGACGTTCGGCCACTGTCTTGTCACTGATGACAACCACACCGGCCTTTTTAACGAACGACGCAATATGACCGGCTGTATCCGCCAGAAGGTCACTGCCGACCAGAATGTCATAACTGCGCGCACCAAGCTCAACACGAAGGACGTCATGACTTTTTGCCACTGGGGTCGTCTGATTGCTCACCGGATTATGTTCCCGTCTTTATCAAATGAACGCGCAAGCAGGGCCAGAACCCCGTCGCGCGTTTCTTCCTTGGAGGATTCGTCACAATCAAAAATGATGTCGGCCCCGGCATAGACCGGATAGCGCGCCTCGATCAGACCACCAAGGATCTGACGCGGATCACCATTATTCAGCAGCGGGCGATGCGTTCGCCCGCTGGTACGTTGCAAAAGCAGATCAAGATCGGCACGCAACCATACCGAGATCGATTTTTCCAGAATAAGTTCACGGGTTTTTTCGCGAACAAACGCACCACCACCGGTCGCAAGCACAAGCGGCTCGCCATCCAGCAAACGCGCAATTACGCGTTCTTCACCTTCGCGAAATGCCTCTTCGCCATATAGCTTGAAGATGTCGGCAATCGAACAGCCTGCGGCTTCCTCGATTTCACGATCAGCATCAACAAAATCCAGATCAAGTGCCTTGGCGACCATACGTCCGATGCAGCTTTTCCCGGCCCCCATCAGACCGATAAACACCAGCGGTCGGCCTTTCAGCCCTGTCCGGATATTTGCAATCACGTCATCGCGCAAACCCGACTCGGCAATATTGCTCTCCATGATCGGTTTGCAGTCCTGTCTTTAATCCGGTTATCACACAATTTATCCATTTCTTTAGGCCAGCTGCGGCCTGAACGCAAGCAAACCGCACCTGATCGGGACAAATTCCTTCGTTACACAGGGGATCTGCGCAATATCCGGTACCGAGGCTATTTCACATCGGCTGAAAACTTTTGGCAATCGCGTTAACCCTCTGTGAGGACCCGGACCCTAAACTGCCTTTATATCGCCGAATTGGAATGTCAGGGAAAAGGTTCGGGGAACGGGGTTGGACAAATCACAGGCTGAATTCATGGCTTTGGGCCAAAGTGGTTCGGCTCTGTCTTGCATCTTGTACCGGGCTCCGCATACTGATCTTTGCGCATATCGAACCAACGCACCGAAGTCTGGATAACCATGAAGATAATTTCGCGTCTCATTTTATTGCTGATCATTGCTGTCATCGCCGGTGGCGCAACATTTTTGGTCACCTGGGATATTCCATCGCCAACGACCCAGATGGAAGAAACCATTCCGAATTCGAGGTTCAACTGACATGCGCTTGCGTTCTCGCCTGCTGATGCAATCCTGTTTCGTCACCATGATAACAGGGGCCGGAATCACCTTGCCCGCGGCTTTTGCCAATGCACAGGCACCGGTGCCGCTGTTTTTGAAACAGGAAGCAGAACAGAACGCAAATTCCCAATCCGGGCCATCCGCCCCCGCCACAAACAACAGTTTCGGCCAGGGAACCACGGCGCAGCCTGAAACCTTCCCGAGCGATCCCGATGCCGTCCAGACGGTAACCCTGCAAGCGGTCGATGCCGAAGCTGTCGGTACACTCGGACGCGAACGTGGCGGGCTTGGCGTCGATATGTGGAACGGCACCAGCCGCGAAACCGCGGCACGCCTGATCACCGACCTTCCGGCCACCCCGGCAACACATACGGCCCGCGACCTTTCTCGCCGTCTGTTGCTCAGCATTGCCGCTGTCCCAGACGACCACAAGGAAATCAGCATGCTGGAAACGCGTGCTGCCAAGCTGATCAATATGGGGGAACTGGATGCCGTGATCGATCTCGTTCGGGCCGCCCCGCAGGGAACACGCGGATCGCTACTGGCACAGGCCGAAATCAATGCCCTGATGATTGCGGGAAAACTTGATGATGCCTGTGCAGCAATTGACGGATACAGCAACAGTTTCGACGATATTTTCTGGCTCAAGGCCGCCGTTATATGCGCGCTTCATGCCAATGATCGGACATCGGCCTCATTCTCGACCGATCTGGTCCGTGAAATCGAAGGCGAAACCGACAAAACATTTTTTGGTCTGGTCTCGGCCATCCGCACTGGTTCCGCCCCATCGGCAGATATTCTCGGCAATTTGCGCCCGCTTGACATCGCATTGCTTGAAATCGCCAAACAATCCATTCCGACAAGCCAGCTTGAAACCGGCAACCCCACCGCCATTATCGGTTTGGTCAATGCGTCGGCAACATCAACCGATGTCCGGCTTGAAGCCGCACGCAAAGCCGAGAAACTCGGCCTGATCGACATTGATCAGCTCCGCCGCATCTATAACGCGGTATCGTTTGATGCCGACGCTATCACCAATGCCCTGAACGGTGCCCCGGAGGGAGTTCAGGCGCGCCAATATGCCAAACTTTATCAGGCCGCTGGCAAAAGCGATGTGCCGGCAGCTCGCGCTGAAATCCTTGCGGCCCTTTATGAAAGTGCCCTCATTAATGGCGACTTTGTGCAGGTTTCGCGCCTGACATCCGATCTGATGGCCGATATTCCGGTGAATGGTGATTTTTCATGGTTTGCGATTGATGCCCTGAAGTCGACCATCGCTGCGGACAATATGGAACGTGCGTCAGGGTGGCTGCAAACTGCCAAGAACAATTCCAGTCCCGGTAACGATATCGAATCCCGTCTGATCCTGCTTTATCCGGTTTTGGCACTTGCCGGACTGGAAGATACCGGGACGCCGGTTGCACAGGAAACCGGTGACGATACCAACGGCAGCGTCACGGTCAATTTACCCGACGATGAAGCCACAACCCCGGTGCGTTACGGCCTTGGTGGGGCAGTCACCCTGACGCCGCCAGCGACAACCGCTGCCCCTATGAG
>CBIHMD010000071.1:0-9011 GCA_966210655.1 uncultured Thalassospira sp. | reverse complement strand
TGGTTTGGTCGTATCCATGACATTTCCTTAAATTCTGTCTGATAGAATTTAATTCCATCATATAGAATTTCCTGATAACGTAAAATGCTCAAAATCGCGCCAGAGCTCTTCACGACCAACCAGATTTGGAAATGTCATGTCAGAACAAAATGTTAGTGCCGTCGAACGTGCCCTGATCATTCTCGATGCCTTTACCGATCAGGATCGCGATCTGTCGCTGAAAGATCTGTCCGAACGGACAGGAATGTATAAAAGCACTCTTTCAAGACTGGCCGGAACATTGGAGTCTCGTGGATTTCTGGCAATCTCGGGGCGCGGTCGCTATCGACTTGGCCCTGCATTGTGGCGATTGGGATCAATCTATCGCCGGTCATTTCGCATGGATGACGCTGTCCGTCCGCATTTGGCCGCACTGGTAAGGGACAGCGGGGAAACGGCCTCCTTTTATATTGCGGAAGGCACAAATCGCCTGTGCCTTTTCCGGGAAAATTCACCAAGCAGTCTTCGCCACCATCTGGAAGAAGGTGCAATTCTTCCGGTTGACCGTGGCGCAGCCGGGCATGTCATCCGGGCCTGGGGAGAAGGTATTGATGATCGCGCAATCGACGTACTCGATGCAGGATTTGCTGAAAGCGAAGGCGAACGCGATCCGGATATATCGGCAATTGCCGTCCCCGTCCTTGATGACCAAAGACGCCTTTTGGGGGTGATCGCCCTATCGGGACCACGCAGCCGGTTCGATGGCGCAAGACGCAAGAATGCCCTGATTTCCTTGCGAAAACATGCCATTGAATGCGGTTCGATCCTGTCGACATGACTTTCAGACTACGGCCGTCTTTGCCGCTTTATCATAAATGCTGTGAATTTTTTTCACCCTGTTTCACGTGATGACAGGTTGGTGACAGGTTTGCCTGTTACCGTCTCACGGCTGCCGATCCGCCAGGTCGCTTGACCTGGCTTAAGGATAATCAAAAAGGATTATCGGCAAGGGAGGCCTTTCGCTGTTTGTTGTCATGGGGTACCGGCATGTCGCCGGAATGCAGGCGCAGCCAGACCTTCGTTGCAGATATCCTGTCCTGAACGGATCGGCCTGCCGCCATTCGGCGGCTCAGGAAAGGTTTTTGTGTCTGGAGGAGACGACATAATGAAGAAGCTGACGATGTTTTCGCGTCGCGGATTTCTGGCAACAGCCGTTGCTGTTGCGGTTTCGACTGCTGCATTTGGTGCCTTTGATGCCAAAGCACAGGAATTTAACGATATTCACTTGATCGTTCCCGGTGGTGCCGGCGGCGGTTGGGACAGCACGGCACGTGGTACCGGCGAAGCCCTGACCAAATCCGGTCTGGTTGGCACTGCGTCCTATGAAAACCTGTCGGGCGGCGGTGGCGGTAAAGCCATTGCCTATATGATTGAGGCCGCTGATCGCCTCGACAACACCCTGATGGTCAACTCTACCCCGATCATCGTTCGTTCGCTGACCGGTGTATTTCCGCAGTCTTTCCGTGACCTGACCCCGATTGCCGGTGTGGTCGCAGAATATGCCGCGTTTGGCGTTCCAGCCGATAGCCCCTACAAATCATTCAACGATGTTGTCGACGCAATCAAAGCTGATCCGAATGCAGTGAAGTTCGGCGGCGGCTCGGTTCGTGGCGGTATGGACCATATCGTGGCAGCCTATGCCGTTCAGAAAGCCGGCGGCGATGCCAAACAGGTGAAATACATCCCGTATGATGCCGGTGGCAAAGCAATTGCAGGCCTTTTGTCGGGTGAAACCGAAGTCATTTCGACCGGCCTTGGCGAACTTCTTGAACTGCATAAGGCAGGTCAGATCCGCATCCTTGCTGTGACCTCGACCGAACGCATCGAAGCAGCTCCAGACGTTCCGTCGCTGGGCGAACTTGGCATTGATGCAGAATTCGTCAACTGGCGCGGTTATTTCGGCTCTCCGGCACTTTCTGCCGAAAAAGCAGATGCCTATGCCAAGCTGTTGAAAGACCTGCAGGCAACCGAAGAATGGGAAACCGTTCGCAAGCGTAACGGCTGGGAAAAATTCTATAAGCCGCGCGCCGAATTCTCCACCTTCATGGAGAATCAGGAAAAAATGGTTGGCGATCTGATGCGCGAACTTGGCTTCCTGAAATAAGCCACTCGACCTGCAATAAAAAAGATCTCTAAAGGAAACCACGCCATGTCCATCAATCGTGACAAATTCGGCGCGCTACTCTTTTTGTGCCTTGCGCTGATCTATGGCTACTACGTCAGCGATATTCCTCTGCTCTTCGGTGACGAAGATGCCCCATTCAATGCCCAGACACTCCCCAATGCACTTGCCTGGGTATTGGGCGTGGTTTCCTTTATCCAGCTTGTAATGCCTGCCCGCGAAGAAGCGGGCAGCCTTTCAGCAGCCTTTAAGGGATTGAAATGGCGCAGAGTCATCTTGCTTGCTGGCATGATGATTTTTTACGGCCTGACCATTCGGTATCTCGGCTTCCTGATCTCGACGATCATTTTCCTGTCATGCGGCTTTGCAATTCTGGGAGAACGCCGGATCAAGGTCCTGCTGGGAGCATCCATTCCAATCGTCGTCGCATTCTGGTTCCTGCTGTCCCAACTGATGGGCATCTATCTGGCGCCGGGTGATATTTTCGAGTTGCTGGGCTAAGGCGAACAAAAATGCTTGATGGAATTCTCTCTGGTCTTTCGACCGCTGTGATGCCGATCAACCTTGTCATGGTTGTCGTCGGCTGTTTTGCCGGTACCTTTATCGGCATGTTGCCAGGCCTCGGGCCGATCACCGCAATTGCGTTGATGATTCCGATCACCTATGGCTTTGATCCTTCAACCGGCCTGATCCTCATGGCAGGTGTGTATTACGGTGCCATCTTTGGCGGCTCCACCTCCTCTATCCTGATCAATGCTCCCGGTGTTGCCGGCACTGTTGCAACCGCGTTTGACGGTTATCCGATGGCGCAAAAAGGCCAGGCAGGCAAGGCATTGGCGATTGCTGCCTATGCATCATTTTCGGGCGGTACGATTGCAGCAATCTTCCTGCTGATTGCCGCTCCGATGCTGGCCTCGGTGTCCCTGTCGTTCCAGTCGGCCGATTATTTTGCCCTGATGGTGCTGGGTTTGACGGCGGTTTCCGCCTTTGCCGGCAAAGGGCAGGTACTGAAGGCGATTACCATGACGCTGTTTGGCATCATGATTTCAACCATCGGAACCGACCCGGCAGCCGGTGTTGCCCGATTTACATTCGGCAGCATGGATCTTGTTGACGGTATCAGCTTCCTGTTGCTGGCCATGTCGACCTTTGCTCTATCGGAAGCCCTGCTGACCATCCTGCGCCCGACCAAGGACACGCGGAGCGATGAACAAAAGGCGCTTAAAAGCCTTGGTTCAATGAAACTCAGCAAGGAAGAAGTCAAAACCATTGTTCCGGTAATTGGCCGCTCATCCATTCTGGGCTTCTTTACCGGCGTTCTGCCGGGTGCCGGTGCGACCATTGCTTCCTTCCTGGCCTATGGGATGGAACGCAACCTTGCCTCGGCCAAGGAGAAGCTTCAGTTCGGCAAAGGTTCCATCCGCGGGTTGGCTGCCCCCGAAACCGCAAACAATGCCGCCTGTTCTGGCTCGTTCGTACCGCTTCTGACCCTTGGCATTCCGGGTTCGGGAACGACGGCCGTGATGATGGGGGCCTTGGTTTCCTATGGCGTACAGCCGGGACCGCGTCTGTTTGTCGAACAGCCCGACGTCTTCTGGTCGGTCATCATTTCGATGTATATCGGCAACATTGTTCTGCTGGTGCTGAACCTGCCGTTAATCCCTTATATCTCACGCTTGCTGGCTCTGCCGCAGCAGTTGCTCGTACCGTTCGTTCTGTTCTTCTCGCTGATCGGTGTCTATCTGGTGACGTTTAACACCATGGATATTCACATGATGGTTCTGGCTGCGGCGATCGCCATTGGCCTGCGCCTTCTGAATTATCCGATGGCACCGATGCTTCTGGGCTTCATCCTTGGCGAGATGATGGAAGAAAACCTGCGTCGTGCATTGATGATCAGCGATGGTTCGGTTTCTTTCCTTTGGGAACGTCCGATCACGCTGGTAATTTTGGTGATCAGCGTTGCCTTCCTGCTGGCACCGCTTATCGGGAACACCCGCCAGTGGCTGCGCAATCGCAAGGCTGTTCCCAACGACGGTGAAATGTAAGACCACAACAGACTTCGACGCGAAGGATCTACAAGCGATGCGTTTTCTAGACAATCTTGCGATCGGTCCCAAAACCCTTTTGGTTCCCGTTTTTCTGATGATCGTGATCATTGCGATGGGCATAGCAACGGTTCTGACACTGGAAAGCGAAAAGGAAACGCTCAACAACCTTCGCGTCGAAGCTTATGAACGCCGTTCTGATGCGCTGACACTTAGTGATGCCCTGAATGAAGCGCACGGAACCCTGTTTCGAATTCTAACGTGGGACTCAAACGGCATTAACGCTGCCGCTGTGCCCGAACTTCGTGAAAAAGCAAGCCAGCTTTCAACCGAATTGGCACCGCTCGCTGAACGCCTTGCCGAGGTAGGCGGTGCTGAATTTACCACCGCCTACGACACCTATATGGCGGAAGTTGATCAGTTCCTGATCGAAAGCGAGATGAACGTCTACGGCGCCCTTGAAGTCATCGCGCGCGCCGATGAATCCTTCCGCGCCCTTCAAGTCCCGCTACGCAAAATTCTTTTGCAATCCCAAGAAGTTGCCACCACGTCATTCGGCAATGCCGAAGCCCAGGCTGAAACGCTTCAGAAAGTATTCGTCATTGTCGCAATTGTTGTGATCTTTGTCGCCGCAGTCGTTTCGGTCTTTGTTTCACGCCGTATTTCCCGGCCGATGAACGACCTTGCACGATTGATCGAACAGATTTCCAAGGGCGACCTTGATGTTGAAATCCGCGGCGTTCAGCGCCGCGATGAAATTGGTGTGGTTGCCCGATCAGTTACCGTTCTGCGCGATCAGTCAAAAGAGGCCGAAAACCTGCGCCACGAACGCGAACGGGTCCGCAAGATCGAACGCGAACGCCAGCTAGAACTGGTTACTGCAACCGATAATTTCCAGCGCGCCGTGCAGGACGCCCTTGGCGGCTTTGACCGTGAATTCGACTCACTGAATGGTTCGGCCAGTGACATGGAGCAGATCGCGACGTCAGCAACAGCACGTGCCGCCGATGCCAACCATCATTCCGAAACCGTGCTGCACCATATCGAAGCCGTTTCACAAACCACTGCCAGCCTTTCGGAAGCTATTGGCGAAATTGGCCAGCAGGCCCAGAGATCGGCCGAAGTTGCCGGACGCGCACGCAATGAAAGCGAACATTCCCGCACCCTGTTCGAACAGCTGACAGAAGCCACCCAACGAATTGGCGATATTGTTACCCTGATCGAAGACATCGCCAACCAGACAAACCTTCTGGCGCTTAATGCCACTATCGAGGCTGCACGTGCCGGTGATGCCGGCAAGGGCTTTGCCGTTGTCGCGGGCGAGGTCAAAAACCTTGCATCGCAAACCGCGCGCGCGACCGAGGATATTTCGGCCCAGGTCGAAGAAATCCGTGGACTGACGGACAATGTTGTCAGCGCCCTTGAATCGGTTGCCAACGTTATCGGCGAAGTTGACCAGTCTGCTGCTGCCATTGCCGCCGCAGTCGAAGAACAACAGGCATCCACCAACGGTATTTCCGCCAGCATCCATGATGCCAATGGCGGTATGCGGACCGTCGCCGATGCCGTTGGTGCACTCGATACAGAAACTGCCCGCGTTCACAGCGGGTCGGAAAATGTATCGCGTGCAACAAACACCCTGAATACAGAAGCCGCCCGTCTGCGCGAGGCAATTGACGGCTTCCTTGATCAGATCAACAAAAACAAGGCCGAGGCATAATGAGCATCCCGCCGGAAAGGCCCGCAAACGACAGTTGGATCAACCGCCTCTCCGGCAGCCTCACCCCGAAATTTTTCAAAAACCTGTTTGCTGCACTTGGCATCGGGCTTATTGGCGGGTTGATCGCACATAGCATCAACATGCCGCTGGCCTGGATGATGGGGCCAATGCTGGCGACCTTTATCGCAAGCCTGCTTCGTGTCCGCATGGGTATCCCGATGCGATTTCGGTCCGTCATTCTGGGTGTGATCGGTGTATTTCTTGGCGCATCCTTTACCCCCGATACCCTCGATCAGGCTGCGCGATGGCCGATCAGTATGATCGCCGTTCTGCTTTATGTTCCGATCATCACGCTTGTTGTCACCTGGTTTTACAGCAAGGTCGCAAAACTTGATCCCGCAACGGCCCTGTTTTCGGCAACCCCGGGTGGTTTGACACCGATGGTGGTTCTGGGTGCTGCTGCAGGCGGCAACGAACAGGAAATAGCCCTGACGCAGGGCTTGCGTGTTTTGCTTCTGGTGATGTCGGCCCCTGCAATCGTGCTTCTGATTACAGGTGTCGTGGCCAACGGGCATGGCGACAGCAATGCCATCCAGATGACATTGTCCGAAGGATTGATCACTGCATTTTGCGCAATCACAACAGTGCTGGTCTTCCGCAAAATTGGCATTCCTGCGGCCGAAATGACCGGTGCAATGATGGCAAGCATGGCTTTGCATGTCACCGGTGTCGTCGAGGGCAATCTGCCCACATGGCTTCTGGCCGGAAGCCTCCTGATCCTTGGTTCCGCCATCGGCAGCCGCTTTGCCGGTGTCAAACTTTCCTTCCTCGCACGCCTTGCAGGTTATTCGATTTTTGCCACCGTTCTGATCCTTGCCTTCACTGGTGGCGTAGCATGGTTTGTTTCAGACTGGCTGGATCTTGATTACATTGCTGTTCTGCTGGCCTTTGCACCGGGCGGCGTCGCAGAGATGTCGTTGATTGCGCTGGCGCTCAATGTCGAGCCGAGCTTTGTTGCTTTCCACCATATCGTCCGCATCTTCGAGATCGTCCTTCTGGCTCCGATGATGGCAAAGTGGCTTGAACGCTACCGTCAGAATAAGTTAAACAACCTTTAGTTATAATACCTTGGCGCATTTAGGATAAATCGCTAATCTATCCCTGCACATTCTGAGTGGGGAACAGACAATGCAAACCATGCCGTTGGGGCAAAATCCAGATACGTTCCGCCTGAACCGACCAAAACAGCATTACAAACGACTGTTTGATCTTTCTGTCGGGACGATGTTGCTGTTCGCATCCCTACCCGTTTTGTTTTTGATCGCGATTGTCCTGAAATGTGATCATCGCGGCCCGATACTGTTCAAACAACGTCGCGTCGGATACCTCGGCAGACCATTCAACATATACAAGTTCCGCACACTTCCGGATCTGGCACCCAATAAACCCCATTTGGTACCGACAAAATTCTGTCACTTCCTTCGGCGCTGGGGTCTGGACGAACTGCCACAACTTTTCAATGTCATCCGCGGCGATATGTCGCTTGTTGGACCACGTCCTCATACAATTGATGACGATCGGAAATTCGCCTGGTATTCCTCGCAATATGATACCCGCCACCAGGTGAAACCCGGCATCACAGGTCTGGCACAGCTTTACGGCTGGCGTGGCTCGGTCCAGTCGGCTCTTGATCTTCAAAGCCGCCTTGACTGCGACCTTCTCTACATTGATCAGCAGTCCCTAAGGGCTGATATGTTCATTCTTTTGCGCACAATTTCAAGGCCTCGGTGCTGGGTAAACGGTCCCCAACGCACTACCCGCATCCCTCTTTCACAATGCAACGCAGGATGAATAAATCAGGGTTTATAACAGCCACCCTGTTTTGCGGCCTCGTGTTAACCAACTGCTTTATTCCTCGCGTCAGTGCAAAACCTGAAACGCCTCAAGAGACGAAACGCAATGCATCAATCCAGTTTGGCCTTTTTGATTTATTACCAGCTTTATCGGTGACCGAAGAGTTCAACGACAATATCTTTCTATCTGATAACCACAAAAAATCAGACCTGATCAGTCGTATTGCACCCGCTTTAACCCTGCAATCAAACTGGCATCGCGCCCGGCTGCGACTTGCGGCTCTTGGCGACGCAGGATTTTATGCACAATCAGGCGAAGACGATTATCTGGATGGCGAACTTCGTGCTTCCGCCGGGTTTGATATCGGCCCGGCATTGGCCGTTGATGGCGATGTACGTATCGCCAAAAACCACGAAGATCGCGGCGGCAATGATATTCCCGTCGGCGCTGGTGAGCCGATAACCTATAACGAGCAAAACACAGAAATTGCAGTGCGCTATTTCGCCGGTGATGTTCACTATCGCACGGCACTGGCGGTTCGGAAGCTTGATTTTGACGATACACCGCTTACGAACGGTGACAGCGGAAACAATGATGATCGGGATCGTTCGGAAATCCGACTGATCATGCGGTCTTCCTATCAACTGGGTCTTGGCCGCGAAGCCTATGGTGAAACCACATTTAACCAGCGCTCGTATACAAACACCCCGGACGATCAGGGTATTTTTCGCAATTCAAGCGGTTTCCGGTTGCTGGGTGGCATGACATTTGACCTTACCGATCTAATTGAGGCGGATATCGGCGCTGGGTGGATGTCACAGATTTATGAGGATTCAAGGCTACAAAATAACGATGGATTTTCACTTCGTGCAGCTACGACCTGGAACATCACGCGCCTGACCGCGCTGGATTTCCGCGCCCGACGCGAGATTGGCGAAACCACCGTTACCGGCGCCAGCGGTGTCATTAGCGAAAGTGTCGATGCCGGTATCGAACACGAATTGCGCCGCTGGCTGAGTTTCCGATTTAACGGTGGCTATCAGCGTGACCATTTTGAAGGTGCAGATCGCACCGACACAACGACACGCTTTGGCGCGGGAGTTCATTATGAATTGAACCGGTTTACCGAGCTCGATACTTCGTGGCGATTTGACCAGCGCCGGTCAAATGAAACAGGGCACGATTATCGTCGGAATCGCGCCTTACTGACTCTCCGGCTGAAAATGTG
>CBIHMD010000070.1:0-9025 GCA_966210655.1 uncultured Thalassospira sp. | reverse complement strand
CCCTTAAGCCGTTCGGCATGGTTAAACAAAACATTGGCGGGAATATCCATGCAAATGGTTTGAGGCAGGTCGCTGAACCAGTCGACCGGGGTGCCACGATCATCACAAATCGTCGGGTCAAACCGTAATTCACAATAGGGCGGGACCGTATCGCGCAGGACCATATCAAAAATCATCTGCCCCTGATCGGCTTCGGTAATCAGGGTCCGTACAACATCCTCGTCCGGGTTGAGGATTTGGTAATGCGTCAGGTTCCAGACAAAATCGTCGCGCAGATCAAACAGGACATAGGGATCGGCAACCGGCATCTCGGCAGCATTTTCCTGCGCAAATCCTGTTGCGGAAAAATGTGCCAGTCCTGTTGTCAAAACTGTCAAAGCTGCAAGTGTTACAGGTCGCATTATGTGTCCGGTGGAATGATTTGTATTTGTGTCAAAATCTTATGCGAAATATATGCCATTGCGCCACTCGCATTTGGTAGGGGGCGGGGCACCGGCATAAAATTATGGATCAGGTTTTTCAATACGGGCCAGAATATGGTCTGAAACCAGTTGTGCAGATGGAGACAGGCGATGCCCGCGTGCGGTAATCAGGCTGTAAGGCTTGATTTCAATCGTTCCGTCAAATGGCAGTTCGGCAATCATGCCCCCGATGCTGAGAAGCGATGTGACTTCTTCGGCCATCGGTGCGATGGCATCGGTGCCCGACAGGGTGGAAAGAGTGACCAGAAGTGACGCGGAATTCAGGCTGGAATGCGGCAGGGGCAAATGGCGCGAGATAAAAACATCCTCGATCGTGCGGCGCATCAGGTTGCCCGGCGGCGGCAAAATCCATTCGAATTTGGCAAGACGGGCAAGGGATACCGCTTTGTTTTCGGCAAGCAATGGGTGACCGGCCCGGACCATCAGGCGGATTTTCTCGCTTCGGATTTCGCGGATGTTGAATTGGCGGGGGTCCATGTCTTCGGGGACACGCCCAATAACAAAATCATGATCGCCCGCCAGCAGATCCTTGATCAGCAAATGCGACGGTCCGACCGAAACATGGGCTTCAAGCAGGGCATTGATCGACTGCACCGTACGGATGGCAGGTACGACAAGATCAACTGCCGCGGCGGTCACCGCCCCAATGAAAACAGTGCCGCCGCCATGTTTGATATCCTCGATCTCGCGTTCGGCCTCGCGGATTTCAATCAGCATGCTGCGCGCGCGCCGTGCCAGCGCCCGCCCGGCATTGGTCATTTCAATGCCGCGTGATCCGCGCACGCACAGCCGGGCTTCAAGGATGGTTTCCATTTCCGATAACAGGCGGGATGCTGCGGGTTGCGATGTTTGCAACATGTCTGCGGCCTGACTGATTTGTCCGGTTTCCTCCATCGCGACGATCATGCGCAGATGGCTAAGCTTCAGGCCGCGCTGAAACAGATTTCCGGATCGAAACAGCAGGGATTTCGCGGAACTGAGCGGCAGCGTCTTGGCGGGTTCGGTCATGATAATTCTCCTTGCCGGGCAAGTTTAATATACCATTTTTGATATGCAAGTTTCGAAATTCCTTATTTGATTGTTATGTCTAGCGTCGGAATAATGGCGCCGCATCCTGCGGGAAAACGGGATGCATCACCAAGCGAAAAACAAAGACGCGGCGCATACAGGCAGCTTTGCCTGGAAAGTCGGGCAAAAGGCTGTAAAGGCCGTGTCTTTTAGGGAGGAAAATATGAAACGTCTCAGTGCCGTAATGGCAGGGGTCGCCCTTGGCGCGGCCGCAATGATGAGCCCGATGATCTCTGGCGGCTATGCACATGCCCAGGAAAAAGGATATGTCGGGATCGCGATGCCCACCAAATCCTCGGCACGCTGGATTTCGGACGGCGAGTCCATGGTCAAGCAGTTCGAAGACGCCGGTTACAAAACCGATCTGCAATATGCAGAAGACGATATTCCCAACCAGCTTTCCCAGATTGAAAACATGATCGTCAAGGGCGTAGACGTCCTTGTGATTGCGGCAATCGACGGCACCACGCTTTCGAATGCACTGGAAAATGCCAAGGCAGCCGGGATCAAGGTTTTCGCTTATGACCGTCTGATCCGTGAAAGTGCCAATGTCGATTACTATTCGACCTTTGATAACTTCCAGGTTGGCGTGCTGCAGGCGACTTCGCTTGTTGACGGCCTTCTGGCGCAGGGCGAACCGCCGTTTAATGTTGAGCTTTTCGGCGGGTCGCCGGACGATAACAACGCCTATTTCTTCTATGACGGCGCGATGTCGGTTCTGCAGCCGTTGATCGATGAAGGCACTGTTGTTGTCAAATCCGGCCAGATGGGCATGGACAAGGTCGGCACGCTTCGTTGGGACGGTGCGGTTGCACAGTCACGTATGGATAACCTGCTGTCGGCTTATTACACCGACGATCAGGTTGATGGTGTCCTGTCGCCCTATGACGGCCTTTCGATCGGTATCCTGTCATCGCTTAAGGGCGTTGGCTATGGTTCCGGCGACATGAAAATGCCGGTTGTTACCGGTCAGGACGCCGAACTTCCGTCGGTCAAATCGATCCTTGCCGGCGAACAGTATTCCACGATCTTCAAGGATACCCGCGAGCTTGCACGTGTCACCGTTTCGATGGTTGACAGCGTTCTTGCCGGTAAAGAGCCGACCATCAACGACACCAAAACCTATGATAACGGTGTCAAGGTTGTGCCGTCCTACCTGCTGGAACCGGTTATGGTCGACAAATCCAACTGGGAAGAAATCCTTGTGGGTTCAGGTTACTACGAAAAAGACGAAGTTCAGTAATCCACTGATCTGAATGTAACGAAGGGCGGGCTCGCTCTGATATGTTGGCCCGCCTTTTTCTGTGCTGCCGGAAACGGACAGTTGCAGGGAAACAAGACTGCGACCGAGAATAGCGCCGTTGTGAGAGCATCGGCAGTGGGAGGACCGGATGGACACCATCCTGGAAATGCGCAACATCACCAAAATCTTTCCGGGGGTGAAGGCGCTGGACGATGTCAGCCTGAAGGTGGAACGTGGTGAAATCCACGCCCTTTGCGGCGAAAACGGGGCCGGTAAATCGACCCTGATGAAGGTACTGAGCGGTGTTTACCCAATTGGCACCTATGAAGGTGACATCCTTTATGACGGGGATGTGCAGGAATTCAAGGATATCCGCGATAGCGAACAGCGCGGCATCATCATCATTCACCAGGAACTGGCGCTTGTGCCGTTGCTGTCGATTGCCGAGAACATCTTTCTGGGCAACGAGATTTGTGAAAACGGTGTGATCAACTGGCCGGCGACCTTTGCGCGCACCGGCGAGCTTTTGAAAAAAGTCGGACTTCGCGAAACACCCAGCGAACTGATTACCAATATCGGTGTCGGCAAGCAGCAGCTTGTTGAAATCGCCAAGGCGCTGTCCAAAAAGGTCAAGCTTCTGATCCTTGACGAGCCGACGGCAAGCTTGCAGGAAAATGATAGCCAGAAGCTTCTGGACCTGTTGCTGGAATTCAAGGCGCAGGGGATCACATCGATCCTGATTTCACACAAACTGAACGAGATCAATCGCGTTGCCGACCGCATCACGGTCATTCGCGATGGCAAGGCGATTTCGACCCTTGATGCCCGTGGCGGGACCATTACCGAAGACCATATTGTCAAGGATATGGTCGGACGTGATATGGCGCACCGTTATCCGGATCGTACGCCCAATATCGGTACGGCCAAGCTGATGGAAGTGCGGAACTGGAATGTGACCCATCCGCTGCATCCTGAGCGCAAGGTCGTCAAAAACGTCAATATCGATGTGGCGGCAGGTGAGGTTGTTGGAATTGCCGGTTTGATGGGGGCCGGGCGTACCGAACTTGCGATGAGTGTCTTTGGCCGTGCCTATGGCGCGGATATCAGCGGCGAAGTTCTGATCAATGGCAAGCCTGCGGATGTATCGACCGTTGAAAAGGCGATTGCATCAGGTCTTGCCTATGTCACCGAGGACCGCAAGGAAATGGGGTTGGTGCTTGAAGAAAGCATCACGACCAATATCACGCTGGCCAATCTTGACGGTGTTGCCGAACGCGGTGTCATCAATGAGGGTGCTGAACGTCAGGTGGCCCAACAATATCGTAGTAAAATCAATATCCGCACCCCGAATGTTGCGCAAAAGGCGGTCAATCTCTCGGGTGGCAATCAGCAAAAGGTTGTTTTGTCCAAATGGCTGTTTGCCGGGCCGGAGGTCCTTATTCTGGACGAACCGACACGCGGCATTGATGTCGGTGCGAAATACGAGATTTATACGATTATCAACCAGCTGGCAGCCGATGGTAAGGGGGTCATCATGATCTCGTCGGAAATGCCGGAGCTTCTGGGCATGTGCGATCGCATCTATGTGATGAACGAAGGTGAGATCAAAGGGCAACTGGCGGCAAACGATGCCAGCCAGGAAAAAATCATGCGCATGATCCTGAAGGCGTGAGGAAGCAGACAATGACGGATATTTCAAGCAGCAGCAAATCGATGGGTTATTACCTGCGCACGCATATGCGCGAATATGGCATGGTGGTCGCGCTGATCGCGATCCTGGCCTTTTTCCAGGTGATGACCGATGGCGTGATGCTTAAACCGGTCAACCTGACCAACCTGTTCCTTCAAAACAGCTATATCATCATCATGGCAGTGGGCATGCTGCTGGTGATTGTTGGCGGCAATATCGACCTTTCGGTTGGTTCGGTCGTCGGCTTTATCGGCGCGCTTGCCGCAGTGATGATTGTTCATTGGGACTTGCCGACGGTTATTGTGATCCCGGCCTGCCTGATTGTCGGGGCGATAATCGGTGCGGCCCAAGGATACTGGGTGGCCTATTGGCGCATTCCGTCCTTTATCGTGACCCTTGCGGGTATGTTGGTGTTCAAGGGGCTGACGCTTGCCCTTTTGGGCGGGGCATCGGTTGGTCCTTTCCCTGACAGCTTCCAAGCGATGTCTTCGGGCTTCCTGCCGGACTTCTTTGCCGGTTTGATCGAGGGTCGCTTTAACATCTTTTCGATGGTGCTTGGCGTTGCGATTGCCGTCATTCTGCCGGTTCTTGGTCTACGGGCACGTGCCAAGCAGGCGAAGTTTGCCGAGGTTGAAGAGCCGATAGCGTTCTTTGCGGCAAAACATGCGATTGCGGGTCTTGCGATCCTGTATGTCACCTATCTTCTGTCGACCTATCGCGGGTTGCCGAACGTTTTGATCGTGATGGCGCTTCTGATTGCGATCTTTACCTTCATCACCAACAGTACGACCCTTGGGCGCCGTATCTATGCGCTGGGCGGAAATGAAAAGGCGGCCAAGCTTTCGGGCATCAATACCAAGCGCCTGACCTTCCTGACCTTTGCCAATATGGGCATGCTGGCCGCATTGGCCGGTCTGGTGTTTGCCGCGCGCTTGAATACGGCAACACCAAAAGCCGGTCTTGCATTCGAACTTGATGTGATTGCCGCGGTCTTTATCGGTGGTGCATCGATGTCGGGCGGGGTTGGCAAGGTGATCGGGGCGGTGGTTGGCGCGCTGATCATGGGGGTCATGAATAACGGCATGTCGATCATCGGGGTTGGTATCGATTGGCAGCAGGTCATCAAGGGGCTGGTGTTGCTCGCCGCCGTGATATTCGACGTCTATAACAAGAACAAAGCGTAACAATATGCAGACGAGGAACGGTGCAGTTTTTGACAGGATCGGTTGCCCGGATATGGCAATTGCGGAACTGTGCCGTTCAAAGTCCCCCATACGTAATGCCACATCCGTATGGGATCGGACCCGTCTCGATAAAAACTTATAAAGGAGAACGGGCATGACGAAGTTCAAACCGGCAGCATGGCCCCGCGTCCTGCGGTCGCAGGAAGGCTGGTTCGGCGGGACCAGCAAGGACAATATATATCACCGCAGCTGGATGAAGAACCAGGGGCTGCCGTCCGATCTGTTTGACGGTCGTCCGGTGATCGGGATTTGCAATACCTGGTCGCAATTGACCCCCTGCAATGCGCATCTTCGTGATCTGGCGGAGCGCGTCAAACACGGCATTTACGAAGCGGGTGGCTTGCCGCTTGAATTCCCGGTTTTCTCGGCGGGTGAAAGCACATTGCGCCCGACCGCCATGATGTTCCGCAACCTTGCGGCCATGGATGTCGAAGAAGCGCTGCGCGGAACGCCGCTTGACGGTGTGGTTCTGATGGTTGGTTGCGATAAAACCACCCCGGCGCTTCTGATGGGGGCGGCAAGCGTTGATATCCCGGCGATCGTGGTTACCGGCGGGCCGATGCTGAACGGTAAATGGCGTGGGCAGGATATCGGTTCGGGCACGTCGCTGTGGCAGCTTTCCGAAGACCGCAAGGCTGGCAAGATCAGCACCGAGGATTTCCTTGAAGCCGAAATCGCCATGTCGCGTTCGCCCGGTTCGTGCAACACGATGGGCACCGCATCCACCATGGCCAGCATGGCCGAGGCATTGGGCATGGCGCTTTCTGGGAATGCCGCGATCCCGGCTGTGGATAGCCGTCGCCGCGTGATGGCGCATGTGACGGGCCGCCGGATCGTGCAGATGGTTAAGGATGATCTGAAACCATCGGACGTCATGACCAAGGAAGCGTTTGAAAACGCGATCCGGGTCAATGGCGCGATTGGCGGTTCGACCAATGCCGTTATCCATTTGCTCGCCATTGCCGGACGTGTCGGCATTGATCTGACGCTTGATGACTGGGATCGTCTGGGGCGTGATATTCCGACGATTGTGAATTTGCAGCCATCGGGCAAATACCTGATGGAGGAATTCTTCTATGCCGGTGGTTTACCTGTCGTGATCAAGGCACTGGGCGAAGCGGGCAAGCTGCATAACGATGCGCTGACCGTGTCGGGCGATACCATGTGGGATCAGGTCAAGGATGTTCAGAACTGGAATGACGATGTTATTCGTCCGTTCGAAAAGGCCCTGACCCAAAGTGGGGGCATTGCGGTTGTCAAAGGCAACCTTGCGCCCAATGGCGCGGTTCTGAAACCCTCAGCCGCAACACCGGCATTGCTGACCCATCGGGGCCGCGCAGTGGTGTTTGAAGACATCGACGATTACAAGGCCAAGATCTATGACGAAAGCCTTGATATCGATGAAAACTGCATCATGGTTTTGAAAAATTGCGGGCCGAAAGGCTATCCGGGGATGGCCGAGGTCGGCAATATGGGGCTGCCGCCCAAGGTGCTGCGCAAGGGAATCACTGACATGGTGCGTATTTCCGATGCCCGCATGAGCGGCACGGCCTATGGCACGGTTGTCCTTCATACATCCCCCGAAGCTGCTGCTGGTGGCCCGCTGGCGGTGGTGCAGAATGGCGACATGATCGAACTGGATGTGCCGAACCGCAAACTGCATCTCGATATCAGTGACGAGGAGCTTAAAAAGCGCCTTGATAACTGGAAATCAACGGTGCCGGTGCCCGAAAGCGGTTATGCGTCGCTGTATTACAAAAGCGTCATTGGCGCGGACAAGGGGGCTGATTTCGACTTCCTCGTCGGTCATCGCGGCAAGGAAATTCCGAAAGACAGCCACTAGGCCAAAGTTTTAGATCGGAAGTGTTATGATGCCTTTAGTTTGGCCGGTCTGGTTTGATACAGATTGGCCAAACTTTTTCCAAGGGGAGCAATGATAGAGACATATTAAGGCCGCGTAACCATTCCCTATTTTCGTTGGAAATTTCTAATGCCCCAGATGCCAGAGCCTAAACCTTCGACACTGAAGAATAGATCGTGTCTTTGAAGGAATGTTTCTGAGTCGCTTGAATTGTACTCCAGTTCGCGTCTGACGATAGCTTCAAGGCTATCGGGAATGTTGGCGCCTCTGTTTTCTCTGACCTTTTTGACAGCTTCATACAGCGCAGACAGATGGGCCTGTCCTCCAAGCTCTTTTAATGCTTGGAATACATCGCTTCTCCATGTGTGTTTCGAGGTGAACTGAGTTGAGAGCGGCGGTGTATCGTTGCTACGCTGCTCAAACTCTCTAAGGGCATTGATCGGTCGTGAACGCCCATTTTCATCTCTATATTGCCATGCTAACCAAGCATTTTCGATTAGTCCCAATAGTTTACGAGAAAGCTCGTTGATGCTTTTTGCTTTTCTGCCATCATCCATCACCCATCTGCCAAAGGTAACGGTGGCTGTAACGCTTTTTCCCTTGTGGTTGCGGAAAATAGTGAATCCTTCAGGAAAGAAAACTTTGTTCCGGTTGTCAAAGTATCCACCTTGCTTGCGCTTAGAGGGAGGTGTCGCCGTGTCGTCTTTTTTTTCTAGGAGAACACGCCGAAGGATCGTATCTTCAGTGTCTTCTCCTTGTTTCCTCGCGGCCCAAATTAGGGCAAAAACATCTACTGAAATTTTGATTTCCCGCACGACGCAACCTCCTGTAAGCTCTCTGATCCACTAAGATCCATAATATTGCACTTAAGGTGCTCGTATTTTTTGATAATGTCAAATATTTTAAGTGTTTTCAAGGGGATCTTGTGAGTGCACGGGTAAAGCGGCTGATTTTTACCTACCTTTTGCTTACCTAATAACTGACCTGCGTTCCGGGGTGCTGAGCCACGAAAAGTTATATGAGGATATCGATTTTTCGGAAAAATGGTGGGCGTAACAAGATTCGAACTTGTGACCTCTCCCGTGTGAAGGGAACGCTCTAACCAACTGAGCTATACGCCCGAATTCGGAAATCGCGGCCCAGTTGGGTGGCCTGTTTTCCGTCGGTAGCGCGGGGTTATAAGGAGGAGGTCAGGGGGTGTCAAGCAGCCTGTTTGACGATTTTTCCGATTGCGTCCGGCAGAGTTTCAAATGCAGTAACAACCCCATTCGCGCCGAGGTTTTTTGCATGTGTATCATCTACCTCAAAGGCAACTGCAATGGCCGGAATGCCGAAATCGCGCGCAGCATTCACATCATTGGCGTGATCGCCAACCATGATGGCAATATCACCCCGTGCCCGATCATATCCGGATTGATCAAGGGCGAATGCTAAATG
>CBIHMD010000069.1:0-9112 GCA_966210655.1 uncultured Thalassospira sp. | reverse complement strand
TGATCGAAATCGATCCATTTGAACGGACCAAATCTTTTGCGCGGTTCGCGTCCCATCCAGAAATTGCGCGTCACCGACATCAACGGGATCATCGCCAGATCCTGATAAACCGTGGCAATGCCGCTTTCCATGGCGTCACGCGGGCTATCGAATGTGATTTCCTGTCCGCTGACCTTCATCGTTCCCTTGGTCGGTTTATGCACACCCGACATGGTTTTGATAAAGGTCGATTTGCCCGCACCATTATCGCCCAGAAGACAATGGCATTCGCCTTCCATCACATCGAACGACACCCCGCCCAGCGCGATCACCGGACCAAAATGCTTTTCGATATTGTTCATTTCAATCAATGGCGTGCTCATCACCGTTCTCCCGTGATCATGCGGCGGATATAGGTGTTCATGATGACGGCAAGGATCAGGATACCGCCCAGGAACACACGGAACAGCGAACTTTCAGCCCCGGCAAAAAACAGCCCCTGCTGAACCACACCGAAAATCAACGCGCCAAGTGCCGCCCCGATGACCGAACCATATCCCCCGGTCAGAAGCGCACCACCGATCACCACACAGATAATCGCTTCGAACTCTTTCAAAAGCCCGCGGTCTGCTGCGGCCGAACCGAATTCCATCACCTGACAGGTGGCGAAAACCGTGGCACAGAACGCGGTAAACATGAACATCAGGATTTTGACCCGATTAACCGGAACACCGACATAACGCGCTGCCTGCGCATCCCCGCCGGATGCGAAAATCCAGTTGCCGAAACGGGTTTTGGTCAAAAGCCAGTGCCCGAAAATCACCAGAACCACCGCCCATACCACCAGCATCGGCAGGCCTTCGACAACCGGCTGCCCCTCGCGCGAACCGCGCGTAAAGGTATCTAGCAGGCCAAGATCGGCAAACCACTGGAACAGGTCCTTGAAGATCACGCCACCAAACAGGAAGGCCAGCGGATCACCCTCTGCGGCTTCCTTAACCCCGCCAATAATCGTCTGGCGCGTGGTCAGGATCGATAGCCAAATGGTCAGACCGCGCAGGATATAAAGGAATGCAAGTGTAACGATAAAGCTCGGTAACCCGGTCTTGATCACAAGGAACCCGTTTAGCGCGCCAAGCGCGACACAAACGACAAAGGCCGCAATGATCGACAGCCACACCGGCCATCCCATATGCACCGACAGAATGGCAATCACTACCCCGGCAAAGCCGATCATCGATCCGACCGACAGATCAAATTCGCCGGCAATCATCAAAAGACAGGCGCCAACGGCGATAATGGCAAACTGGGCAGAAACCACGCCCCAGTTCTGGACCCCTTCGGGCGAGAACATGCCGCTATCGCCCGCGATCATGAAGAAGAACACAAAGACCAGGATCGTGCCGCAAATAGCACCCAGTTCCGGCCGGATCATGGCACGTCGAAGGGTTGAGACTTGCTTGAGCCGCTCGTCCGTCATGACATCACTCTTTTAATGGCAGGTGAGTTTTGCCAGGGGGCGGCCAGATGCCAGCCCCCTGACGGGAGGTAACACTTAAAGGAATTCGCCATCGTATTTTTCAACAAGCTCGATATTGTCCTTGGTAATAAAACCAGGACCGGAATTGATGTTGCCGGACGGCAGAACACCATATCGTGCATAGTTGGTCAGGATGACAACCGGCAGGTACCCCTGAAGGTAAGGCTGCTGATCGATGGCGAAATTGATCTCGTCATTCTTGATTGCTTCGGCAATTTCACCCGAAAGATCAAACGTGCCAAATATGATCTGACCGGCAAGACCGGCATCACGAACGGCGGCCAGCGTCGGATGCGCCGAATTCGGACCAAGGGTCAGGATCGCATCGACATCCGAATTGGTGTTCAGATAGGCTGAGACCTTGTTTTTAACTTCCGACGGGTCCATGCCGCTATCGATCATCTGGCTGCCAAGTTCGACACCAAGTGCATCGGCAAAGCCACGGCAACGTTCAACCGATGCCGGGTTGGTGATGTAATGGTTCACACAGACAAATGATTTTGCACCGGCTGCTGCGGCCCGTTTGCCCGCCCCGAAACCGGCATCATATTCCGGCTGGCCAACATGCATCAGCGCGCCAAGCTCGGCCGACTGTTCAACCGTACCCGAATTGATCGTGATCACTGGAATACCGCGATCAACCGCATCCATGATCGGGCCTTTAAGCACGTTGAAATCGGCGATGGTAACGATAATGCCATCCGGGTTGGTGGCCGCCGCCTGCTCGACAATACGGGCCATATCGGCCAGATCGCCGGTCGGCGGGTTACGGTAATCAACCGTGACTTCCATCTGGTCGCCTGCGACCTTGATGGCATTCTTGATGGTGTTCCACCAGCTGTCCGAGTCCGGTGCATGGCTGATCAGAACGAATTTTTCACCTTCTGCCGATGCCGTACCGGTCAATCCGGCAAAAGCAATCGCAGCGGCCGCAATTGCGGTCAAAGTCTTCTTCATCGTTAGCCTCCCTAGTGGCTTTGAAACGGGGTCACATGTTGCGCCCCGATGCGTCGACTGAATGTTCAGTGAACGGTCCGGCCTGTGATTTTTTAAGGCGTCACTTTTACCGGGCCTCGCTTCGGGGTCAGATTGCCCCGAATTCGATATATGGAATTTTTATTCCATTTTTATTTTGATGCAACAAATTTTTTCTATTCCGCTGTCTGATCCCGCTTTGCGCCGATTGCCACCGCCAGCGAAATCGCCAGCGAAAGCGTGGCCGACAGCGCCCTGAATGCGCCAACATCAACTTCGGATACTGCAAGGGTCAGGGCATCAATCCGGCGAAGCGGGCTGGTCATCGTATCGGTAATCGCCACCACCGGGTTGCCGAGTCCCCGTGCATAGGCCGCCAGATCGATGGTTTCCTGCGAATAGGGCGCAAAGGTAATGGCGATCATCACATCGCCCTTTCGGATGGCGTGACGCGGGTTAAGCTTCCCCACCCCGTCATGCAGAACCGCCGGGATATCCATCTTTTCAAACGCATAGGATAAATAACTCGCGACCGGAAAGGCGCGCCTGAAGCCGACAATATGGATCATCGGGGCCGCGGCCAGCACATTGACCGCATCCTCAAGCAAACCGGCATCGATTGATGATGCCAGATTTTCCAGCGACAGGCGCCCGGCCTCGACAAATTCCGCCAAAAGCGCACTGGGGCTATCGGCCCCGCTTGCCCGCAGATTTTCCAATCGCGTCGCATAATCGGGCCATTTCTGGGCATATGTTTCGCGAAACATCTTCTGCATTTCGGAAAAACCCGAAAAACCCAGCAACTGGCAAAACCGCATGAAGGCGGATGGTTGCACCCCGGCCCCGACCGAAAGTTCCGCCACGGTCGAAACCGCAATACGGTCGGTATTCTGGGCCACGAATTCGGCACATTGCCTCAACCTCTTGGGCATTGCCTCCGATATTTCAGCCAGCCGATGATTGAATTCCTCAAGCGATACCGGCGCGGTTTGGTCCGTCATGGCGTACGGGTTTCCTGTTTTTGTTTTTGCTTGACGCTGGATGTATTCCATGATCATCCATTTTATAGAATAAAAATTCTATTTTGATATCGGCAGGGAGTCCAGCGAAATGGCATCAATCGGAATAGGCCTGATCGGCACCGGTTTCATGGGCAAGGCGCATGCGCTTGCATTTGGCGCGGTGCGCGCCGTGATGGGCGATGTTCCCGATGTGCGGCTTGAACTGCTGTGCGACACCCCGGCGGACAAGGCCCAAACCATGGCCGATCAGTTCGGTTTTGCCCGCGCCACCGATGACTGGAAGGCGATGATTGCCGATCCGGCGGTTGATATCGTCTCGATCACCACCCCAAATATGCTGCATTTCGACATGGCATTGGCGGCGATTGCCGCGGGCAAGCATGTCTATTGCGAAAAGCCGCTTGCCCTGACACTCGATCAGGCACGCGCGATGCGCGATGCAGCGCGCAATGCCGGGGTCAAAACCATGGTCGGCTACAATTACATCAAAAACCCCGCCTTCACCCATGCCTGTAAATTGCTCCGCGAGGGTGCGATTGGCGATATCGTGCATTTCCGCGGCTGGGTGGACGAAGATTATCAGGCCAATCCCGAACTGCCCTGGACCTGGCGCAGCACGATTGCCGATGCCGGATTGGGGGCGTTGGGGGATATGGGATGCCATCTGGTATCGATGACCTATGGCCTTGTCGGCCCGATCGACAGCCTGATTGCCGATATGCAGACCGTTCACGATACCCGCCCGCTGGCCGATGGATCGGGTCGGGCAAAGGTCGAAAACGAGGATACCGCAACCGCCCTTGTCCGCTTCGCCAGCGGTGTTCAGGGCAGCATCTCGACCTCGCGTTCGGCATGGGGCCGCAAAAGTCGGCTGGCGTGGGAAGTCCACGGCACCAGGGGCATGCTGTGCTTTGATCAGGAACGCATGAACGAATTGCAGCTTTATCGCAACGATGGCCCGGCGGCAAAGCAGGGCTTCACCACCATCCTGACCGGCCCCGAACATCCGCCTTATGGCAATTTCTGCCCCGCACCGGGTCATCAGCTTGGCTTCAACGACCTCAAGGTCATCGAAGCCGCTGCCCTGCTGCGCGCCATCCGCGACAATCACGCCGCCTATCCGGGCTTTGACGATGCGTTCGAGTTTGAAAAGGTCATTCACGCGGTTGCCATGTCGGCCCGCGAGGAACGGCGCGTAAAAATCGACGACCTGTAACGTAACGGTCGCTTCGGTATCACCGAAGGGCTCAGGAATCCGACTTATGTTCGGGTTTCCCCTTCCGCTTGCCCGATGCCAGCTCCTCAAGCTCCTGCTCGGACATGGTTTCTTCCATCTCTTTCGCAGCACCTTTAAGCTCGCTTTTCTTCTTCTCACCCCGTTTGACCGAAAGCGCCAAACCGGCCGCCATCTGCTGTGCTTTGGATTTTGCAGGCATTGTATCGTCCCTGATTGATGTTTGCCCTATTTGCCAAACATCAAAACGGTCGGGAAGTTCCGAAAAGACGATAAAATCGCTGCCACAAAGGCAGATTTTTCTGATTTTGGCGGCATGGATGTGAAACCAGCTACGTCTTTCATCCTCTGGTATGATCAAATATCCACGAAGCAAGTTTGGAACGACTTTCCGACCGAAATCCCGATGTTACACTCTTGCGTCGCAATTTTACTGTGTGATTGCCTCAAGGTTCCTGCCACCTGCCTTCCAATTCGCAATAGATTTTCAAATCTTTTTAATCGCTCGTTGTTCATCAAGGGCGAATGAAGAGCAGGTTACCTGCCGCATGAAAAGAGGGAGACTTTGGGTGCAATTGATAGCCCGTGCCATGCACGAGACTGGCAACCCGCATGCGGGAACCTGTCTTGCCCGTATTGGCCGCCCTGTAATTGACAGCGCGGGCTATGCCGGACTGTGCCAACAGGGGCCAATACCAGGCGATTTTCTGTCCTCTGGCTGCTTCCGTGACGAGCGCCCGAAACCTGCTGGCAATCGCGCCAGTCGGATGAAAGTCGCAGCATCCTGTTTCCTTGCACCCAAGACAGGTCCATTATCTATAATTCCGCAAGGACCGACAAAGTCCTCTCTTTCGTGGTACCGCTTAGACGCCGAGGTATCTGATCATGCGCTTTTCTTCTGACATACAAGATCTCGTGTCACGCCGCGAAAAAGGCAAAAGCCTCGAAGCGCCATTTTATAACGCCCCGGAAATCCTCAAGCTTGATGTCGAGGCGATCTTCAATCAGCACTGGATTTTCGTCGCGGTCGAACCGGAACTGCCCGAACCCGGTGATTGCATCACGGTCGAGGTGGGTCGCGCCTCCATCCTGCTTCTGCGCGGCGACGATATGGAAATCCGCGCCTTTCACAATGTGTGCCGTCACCGCGGGGCAAAGCTGATCGACGAACGGGCGACCACAATCGGCAATATCGTCTGTCGTTATCACGGCTGGACCTATAACGAAGATGGCGACCTGATTCTGGCCGAACATATGGGTGCGGGCTTCGATAAAAGCTGCCACGGGCTAAAGGCCGTCCATATCCGCTCCATCGCCGGACTGATTTTCATCTGCCTTGCCGACGAAGCACCCAAAGACATCGATGAAATGGCGCGCGTGATGACGCCCTATATCGCGCCGCACGATATCGTCAATTGCAAGGTTGCCTTCACGTCTGACCTGATCGAGGAAGGTAACTGGAAGCTGACGATGGAAAACAACCGCGAATGCTACCACTGCGAAGCCAACCATCCGCAATTGACCGTGCCGCTTTCCGAATTCGGTTTTGGTTTCTCCCCTGATGAGATGGACGAACGCCGGTCCGAAGACGTCAAGAAATACACCAACGCGGTTGAAAACGATCATAAACGCTGGGAATCCTGCGGCCTGCCATCCGCAGAAGAAGATCACCTTTCCGATGTCACCGGCTTCCGCACCATGCGCCTGCCCCTGATGTGGGAAGGAGAATCCCAGACGCTCGACACCAAGGTCGCCTCCAAAAAGCTGCTCGGCAAATTCACCGATCCGAAGCTTGGCGGGCTCAGCTTCTGGACTCATCCGAATTCCTGGCACCATTTCATGAGTGACCATATCGTCACCTTCTCCGTCCTGCCGCTGTCAGCAGATCGCACGCTGGTGCGCACCACCTGGCTTGTCCACAAGGACGCGATTGAGGGCGAAGACTACAATCTCGATAACCTGACCCAGGTCTGGAAAATGACCAACCAGCAGGACGCCGATCTGGTGCGCATTGCCCAGCTTGGCAGTGAACAGCCATCCTACGAGCCCGGCCCCTATTCAAGCTTTACCGAACCGCATGTCGAAGCATTCTGTGACTGGTACATCGCACGGATGAAAAAGCATCTGGCCAAAGACAAATCCGGGGCGGTTACCAAATGATGACCCAGACCAATCCACCGGCCACCGGCCAAGCCGCCCCGTCCGGCGACGATGAAAACTTTACCGAAGCCACCCGCATCCCGCTTTGGGACCCGGAACAGGATGACGTTCTGGTCTGCCGGCAGGTGCGGCAGGAAACCCATGACGTAAAGACATTCGTCTTTTCGGCCCGCGAACCGCGCGCGTTTCGCTTCTATCCGGGCCAGTACATGACGTTTGAATTGCCCGTCGAAGGCATGGTCACGCGCAGTTACACGGTTTCGGGATCGGCCGCCCGTCCCTACCGGATCGAAATCACGGTCAAACGCGTACCGGGTGGTCCCGGTTCGAACTGGCTGCATGATTATATGCTGCCGGGCAAGGAGGTGAATGTTTCCGGCCCGTTCGGTGAATTCACCACCGACGCCACCGGCGAGGAAAAGCTTCTGTTCATTTCCGCTGGCAGCGGCATCACCCCGATGATGTCGATGACCCGCACGGCCTGCGATCTGTCCGAACCGTCAGATTTGTGCTTCATTCACGCCGCACGCACCCCGGCCGACATCATTTTCCGCGATGAACTCTCGCTTCTCGCGGCCCAGAACCCCGGCCTGAAACTTGCCTTCACCTGCAGTACGGCAGCCGCCCATCATAGCTGGAGCGGCTATACCGGCCGCTTCAACATCCAGATGCTGTCGCTCATGCTGCCTGATTTCAAGGACCGCAAGGTGTTCTGCTGCGGTCCTGCCCCCTTCATGGAAGGTGTCCGCAACATGCTGCGCGATACCGGTTTCGACATGGAGAAATATTACGAGGAAAGCTTCGACTTCGGCGCGGAAACCGCCGGAACCTTTGAAGAGCCTGTCGCGGCCCCGGAAATAAGCGGCCAGACTTTCCGGGTGAGCTTCACCAAAACCGGCCATGTTGTCGAATGTGGTCCGGGCATGACGGTTCTGTCAGCCGCCCGCGAGGCGGGGATATTGCCAATGTCCTCCTGCCAGCGCGGCATCTGCGGCACCTGCAAGTCAAAACTGATTTCCGGTGAAGTCGATATGCAACACGGTGGCGGCATCCGCCAGCGCGAAATAGATCAGGGAAAAGTCCTGATTTGTTGTTCGACACCTTTGTCGGACATCGAGGTCGAACTCTAAGACCTCTGCCTTACGCCCCGCACGTTAAGACAGTTCTGAACGAGCTCGCCTTTTGGCGTGCGTGGCACCTTTGATTCAAAATCACAAGAAGGGTCCAGCAAAAGGATCTCTCCTGACGGAATTTTTTCGCAGGTTCATAACAGGAGAATGCTTCATGAGTGACGTAAAAACAGCGGCAGAAGAAACGCCGCCAGAAGGCCAGATCGATACAGACTACAATATTGGTCAGGACAATATCGAAGGCAAACTGGGCCCCATCGGGTTCGATATCCATAACCCCGTCTTTGCCGTCTCCGCCCTGACCGTTATCGCGTTCGTTGCCTACACACTGCTGATGCCAGATCAGGCGAACTCTGTTTTCAGCCTGTTATTCTCCGAAGTCACACAGGGCTTCGACTGGTTCTTCATCGGTGCGGCCGATATTTTCGTAATCCTCTGCCTCGTCGTCGTCGTCAGCCCCTATGGCAAGGTCCGGCTTGGTGGACGGGACGCAACACCTGATTTCAGCTATGTAAGCTGGTTCTCGATGCTGTTTGCTGCTGGCATGGGGATCGGGCTTATGTTCTATGGTGTCTCGGAACCGCTAAGCCACTTCTCGTCTTCGCTGGGCGGCACTGCCGTGGGTGCCGATGGCATTCGCACCGACTGGGCCCCGCTGGGTGCCGCGGCCACGCAGGAAGAAGCCGTTCGTCTGGGCATGGCGGCCTCGATTTTCCATTGGGCACTTCACCCATGGGCGATTTATGCCATCGTCGCACTCAGCCTTGCCCTGTTTAGCTATAACAAAGGTCTGCCGCTGACCATCCGTTCCGCCTTCTATCCGATCTTCGGTGAACGCGTCTGGGGATGGCCGGGACATATCATTGATATTCTTGCTGTTTTTGCGACACTTTTCGGTCTTGCCACCTCGCTTGGTCTTGGTGCGGTTCAGGCAAACTCCGGCTTTAACAAACTGTTCGGAATGCCTATCGATACCACCTGGCAGGTTATCCTGATTGTCGGCATCACCTCCATCGCCCTGTTCTCGGTCGTTCGCGGCATTGAATCAGGCGTCAAGCTGTTATCCGAAATC
>CBIHMD010000068.1:0-9249 GCA_966210655.1 uncultured Thalassospira sp. | reverse complement strand
ATACAAATCGCCGTCAATGCGCAGGCTGCCGGAAACGACATAAAGGGCGGCTTCCTGATTTTCACCGGGAAGCAGAAGCTGCGCGCCTGCATCCATGCGGACATCAAGATAGAACAGCTTGGACTTGACCGGAACCGGCGCGGTTTTGCCAAATGCCTCGCCCGCGATCAGGCGCATATGCAAACCGGCATCATCAATGACCGGCAGGTCGTCCCTGGCGATATGGAAAAATTCCGGATCGGATTCTTCTTCGTCTTCGGGCAGTGCCGCCCATAATTGCAGGCCATCGAGTTTATGATGGCTGTTGCGCACGGCATCGGTTTCGCGTTCGGAATGGGTGATGCCGCGCCCGGCACTCATCCAGTTGAGATCGCCCGGCTGGATTTCGAGCAAACTTCCAAGGCTGTCATGATGGCGGATCGCACCTTCGAAAAGATAGGTGACGGTGGCAAGGCCGATATGGGGATGCGGGGCAACGTCAACACCCTGCCCCGGATCGAACGATGCCGGTCCCATGCGATCAAAAAACACAAATGGACCGACAGACCGGACATCGCGATGTGGCAGGACGCGGCGCACGGACAGGGGACCAAGATTGGCTTCCTTGCCAGAAATCAAGATAGACATGCGCCGCCTCCTTCTAAATGTATCTCAGACTAATCTGGTTCGCATTTGCCTTACGGGCAAGGGTTCGGCCAGGTGGTCTGGATTTTCTCGATCTCGGCCAGAACGTCGTCGGACAGTTCAACATAAGCAGAGCCGATATTGGATTTAAGCTGTTCCATGCTGGTCGCACCGATGATGTTGGCGGTCAGGAACGGGCGGGTATTGACATAGGCCAGTGCCATCTGTGCGGGATCAAGCCCGTTATCCTTGGCGAGTTTGACATAGGCTATTGTCGCCTTGATGCCATTTTCCGTCAGGTAACGGCCGAAATATTGCGGCCAGATGGTTGTGCGCGCGCCTTCGGGTCGGGCCCCGCCGATATATTTGCCCGACAATGCGCCACCGCCCAATGGCGAATACGCCAGAAGACCGGCATCTTCGCGGATCGAGCATTCGGCCAGACCAACTTCATAGGTCCGGTTCAGCAAACCATAGGGGTTCTGAACCGAAACCACGCGCGGCCAGCCTTTTTTATCGGCCAGTTCAAGGAACTTCATCAAGCCCCACGGGGTTTCGTTCGACAGCCCGATATGACGGATTTTGCCCGCCTGCACCAGATCATGCAGGGCTTCGAGGGATTCCTCGATCGGGGTGAATTCCTCGTCACTGTCATGGACGTAACCGAGTTTGCCAAAGAAGTTGGAATTCCGGTCCGGCCAATGGAGCTGATAGATATCGACATAGTCGGTTTTGAGACGTTTGAGCGAACCGTCAATCGCCTCGTTGATCTGCGCACGGGTCAGACGCGGGCCACCCCGGACATAGGGAAAACGTTCTGCCGGGCCGACAATCTTGGTGGCGATCACCAGATCATCGCGACGGCCACGTTTTTCAAGCCAGTTGCCGATGATGGTTTCGGTTTTGGTGAAGGTTTCTTCCATCGCCGGAACCGGATACATTTCGGCGGTATCAATGAAATTGACTTCGTTACCGGTGGCGTAATCAAGCTGTTCGAAAGCTTCGTCCTGCGTATTCTGCTGGCCCCAGGTCATGGTGCCAAGACAAATCACACTGACATTGATGTCAGTTCGTCCCAATCGACGATATTCCATAGATCAATCCCCTTTTGCGCCCTGATTGGGCGCACTTTATTTTCAATGGTATGACTATATCCCGGTCGCGGAGTGATGAAAGCTTTTAGCGCAAATTTTCTTGCAACATCAGGGAATTGCAATGTAATTTCGACGCATCAGAGCCTAGACAAACAGGGTCAGAACCCCGGTATAGCTGTAATAGCGATCATTGCAGACCTCGCCACTGCCGTAAAACCCGGTGAGCGGCAGATCACCGATTTCATCGCGGATGATCATCATTTCGCGGCTTTCGGTGCCAAACAGATGCGGCCCGCGCGCCACACAGCTGCAATACAGCGCGCCGCGCGGTTTGCCCGGCAGGCGTTTTTGCAAATCAGCCAGCATGCGGCGCAGATCCTGTTCGGCGGCAACACCGTCGCGCCGGACAAAACGGATGGTATCGCCCACCTGAACATCGCCACTGATTGCCATCAGGTTGTTGTGCGGATCGACCCCCATCAGGTTACGGACAACAAAATCGCCGGTATCCGACCCCGGCACCATCAGGGCGACGTGATAGCGGCCCGAGGCGATGGAATGCTCGTTACCGTCGGCTTCCATTTCGGATTTGAAGACTTCGAGTGCCGGACGGTCATCAAGGGTCGAGATGATGCCATCGCGTCCCTCGGTCACGCGATGAACCGGCCCGACCGGCGTGCAGGCCTGACTGATGCCGACCTGCACCATTGTTTTGCCGGCAAACAGGACACCCGACAGACCACCATTGACGATCTTGTCGGCAATTTGCGGAACACCACGATCACCCGATGCAATACCACCCACCAGATAAGTTGATCCCATGCGTGCCAGTTCGGAAAGTATTCCGAGACTTTCCGGGGCCGCCGGATCGCCATGGACAAGGCCAAAGATCGGTTGCAGGCGATCAATCGCGGCTTGCAATTCCGGCGCGTCAAGATCGGCATCGGTTTTAAGCGGTTCGAAAATATGAAAATCGTCCGGGTTAATCGGGGCGACCATCACGGATGCCGCCGGAACCCCGAAATAGGCCCGGCCTGATCCGCAGACACCAATCCCGACGGTGCCGACCCAGTGTTCAAGCGACAGGCGGGACCGCAGGAAAGTCAGGATGCTGCCAAGATCGGTGGCCAGTGCCTCGGACACATATAAAAAAGCCAGTGCCTGTTGCGGCAATGGCTGTGTTTGCAATTGATCGGCCAGTTCGGTGGCGACTGCTGCCCAATTTTCCCCGCTGGCATGTGCCGCATGAAATTCAGCCGTCATGCATTCTCCCGCTTTTTGAAAACCTGCCTGATGATGTGGCGGTCGGTTTTATGACCTGATGATTATCTAAGCATTCCGGTGTGTCATGCACAATGGCGGGTACAAAGATTTCATTCCCGCTTTGGTAAAGTCTGTAGCCCGTCAGGCAATATGTCGGCGCAACAGGTCCATGGCGGCATTAAGCTGCGTCATGCGTTGATGCGATCCATAATTGCTGTCGGGGTGGTGAATGGCGGCCAGAACGCGATATTTGGCGCGGATCGACTTTATGTCGGGCCGGGCATTGGGGGCAAAACCCATGACATGCAGGGCTTCGTTAAAGGTCGTGACCCCGCGATCAAGTGGTTCGAACGCCAGATTGTCGACGATGGCGCGCAGACGTTCGAGTTCCTCGCGCGATTGCAGAAGTTCGACCGGTGGCTCGTGCTGCCGTTTTTTCATCGCATGGGCTTCTTCAAGCGCCTTGCGTTCAGCGGCAAGGATATCGGCCTTTTCAACGCGCATCTTGACCTCGCCCCTGTCAAAATGCAGCGCCATATTGAGCGCCTTGCGCACCGCAATGATCGAATGCCCCGGCGGCAAACGCAATTGCAGCCTTGGTTTACGCCGCCATGGGCGGCCTTCGGCGGGGCCTGATTTCAAAACGATGGTTTCACGGTCACCGGGGGGCGGATCGCCCGGATCGTCATAATCGTCAATCGCGCCTTCGGGGACAATCAGCATGACGGAACGCGCCAGATCGGCGGCATTCACACCGCGCTTGGTCGCCAGCGCCAGAACGGCATCACGGAAAATCGATGAACACGGAATGGTATAGGATTGTTTGACGGATTGTGTTGCCATCGCCCCCTTATCGCCCCCTTATCATCACTGGCCTATTTTTATCTGTAAAATCAGCATGTTAGATCACGATTTCAGATAGTGCCATTCGTGAAACTGCCTGTTGAGGCAAAGTGTAGCGATCAGGGACTCGGGCTGCAACTGCGTTTGTAGGCAAAATTGAATCGCTTCCGATTCATTCACAGGCAAAATCGACGGTTTCCGCTTTGTATTTTGAAAAGATGATCCAATATAATACACTGATATTAAATAATATTTTCGATTTTGACAGAAATTCGCCTGTCGTATCTTTCGTGTTTCAACAGCAAAAATCCACGGCGACCGTCCGGGCACAAGATCGCGCGGAAATTCCCCGCTAATTCATTGTTATAAAATGATTATTTAGAATTTCCGGGAGTGCATTGCAGTTGCGTGGTCTTCCGGCATTTTCATCCAGACAGTGTGCCAGTCTGCTACGTCATGGTCACGCCAAAGAGTGTTACCTACAAATGCAGTTGCAAGTGGCAATTTTCGAAACATAACCGAAAGTAAATGGTGTGTTAATTTCACACCTGATCAGGTGTTTTGAGCGGTTTTTGCCCGTTTTCAGGTCCGTTTCGATGATTTTGAACCCTCGTCCGAAACACATTAAACAATTGATTTAATTTGATTAAATTGGAATTTCCAGTTTCTGCCCGATGGATCATGCTCATGGCGGCAGTATCGTTTCGGTTTGTTTCCTAATTCTATCTACGAATGTAGTTTTTCAGTCGGATTTCGACGAGATTGCTGTGCCTGCGGGGCGGTTTCACCCCCGCCCGGGCGCATTATGGCGTCATTTAACATATTGTTATTGAACATTTTTTTTTGGAAATACGCCAAAAACAACAAAGGCTGTGACGGGTGTCACAGCCTTTGGGTAACCCGATGATCAGAAAATCAGGAATCGGCTTCCAGCACGTTAATCACCTGGGGCAGGATGCGTTCAACGATCACCTTGACCCCGTCGGCATTGGGGTGAATGCCGTCATCCTGATTAAGGCTGGAATCGGCGGCAACCCCATCAAGGAAGAAGGGATAGAAGGCGAGCTGATATTCTGCCGCCAGTTCGGGGTAGATTTCATTGAATTCAGCCCCATATTCCTTGCCCATATTGGGCGGTGCCATCATTCCGGCCAGCAGAACGGCAACATCGCGATCGCGCAGCTTGCCGATAATGGCATCAAGGTTTTCGCGGGTCTGGGACGGTTCAACCCCGCGCAGCGCGTCATTGGCACCCAGTTCAAGCAAGACCATATCGGGATCATCGACCAGCGCCCATTCAAGCCGCGAAAGACCCGCAGCCGTCGTATCGCCGGAAACCGAGCTGTTAACGACCTTGACGTTATGGCCAGCATCGCGAAGGGCAGCTTCAAGCCTAGGGGCAAAGCCATCCTCGTGCGAGAGGCCGTAACCCGCCATCAGGCTGTCGCCATAAAGCATCAGGGTTTGCGGGGCATTGTCCGCAGCACTGTTTGCCGCATTGTCAGCAGCCTGGGCATCATGGATGCCAAACAGGCTCATCGCGCCGATCAGAATGCCAAAGGCCAACCCAACTGGCCGGAACAGATGCCGTGAAAGACGCCCAAACAGACCGGGCTTTTCCGGGGAAGTGAACTGGTTAACAGCCGGATCTTGCCCGAACAGCGTATATGCCACAAATCTCACCTTATGTTTTGTCATCTTGCACAATCGGTTACCCCTTGGTTACCTGTTGGTCACCCATTGGTTACCTTGAGATAAACAAGTTTGAACTCAACTTTGAACTCAACTTTGAACTGGCAACACTAAATTCCGTACAGTTATTTAACCCGTTTGCCTAACCTTGCAATGCCTTAGCCCGATTGGATCTGTAATGAGTGTTACCGAAACTGCCACTATCGCGGATAAAACCACGGCCACGACCGAGGCCGGGCGTCAGCGTACCGTCGATGTTTCCGGGCTTAAGCTGAGCCTTAAGGGACCGGCGGGGATTGTTGATATCCTCAAAGGGGTCGATATCCAGATTGATGCCGGCGAACGTGTCAGCCTTGTCGGGCCGTCCGGATCGGGCAAAACGTCGCTTTTGATGGTTATTGCCGGGCTGGAGCAGGCGCAGGAAGGCACGATCAATATCTGTGGCGAGGATTTGCGCAAGCTTGATGAAGATGGTCTGGCCCTTTATCGCCGCCACCATGTCGGCATCGTTTTTCAGGACTTCCACCTTGTGCCGACCATGACCGCCCTTGAAAACGTCGCCCTTCCGATGGAGTTCGCAGGACGCAAGGATGCGTTTGAACGCGCCGAGGCGGAGCTTAAGGCCGTCGGGCTTGGTCATCGCATCGGGCATTATCCGGGGCAGTTGAGCGGCGGGGAACAGCAGCGCGTGGCACTCGCACGTGCGCTTGCGACCGATCCGGAACTGCTTCTGGCGGACGAGCCGACCGGCAACCTTGACGGGGCCACGGGCGAAACGATTATCGAATTGCTGTTTGATCTGGCGAAACGCAAGGGTTCGACATTGCTTCTGATTACGCATGATCCGGGGCTGGCATCGCGGTGCGACCGGTCGATCATGCTGCGCGACGGGGAAATCGTTACGCAACAGGATGCCGACATATGAGCCGTATTTCCCAATCCACCAACGGGGCGGAAAAGCTGTGGTCGATTGCCTGGCGGGTCTGCCGACGGGAATTGCGCGGCGGGTTTTCCGGCTTTCGCATTTTTCTGGCCTGTCTGGCACTTGGCGTTGGTTCAATCGCCGCCGTCGGAAACGTTTCGGAATCCGTTTTAAATGCGCTTGAGCGCGATGGCCGTGCGCTTCTGGGCGGGGATGTCGAGCTTCGCCTTGTGCATATGCCCGCAAGCGAGGAACAGCAGACCTGGCTTTCGGAAAACACCGAACGCATGGGCGAACTTGCGACCATGCGTGCCACCGCCTATGGCCCGGAGCAGCGCAGGCTGGTCGAGCTTAAGGCGGTTGACGATGTCTATCCGCTGTTTGGCGAGATGGAGCTTGCCGACGGTATCCCGTTTGACGGTACCCTTTCTAAAAAGGACGATGTCTGGGGCGGTGTTGCCGAGGCCGGGCTTCTGGAACGCCTGCAAATCAATGTTGGTGACACGGTTCGCCTTGGCGATATCAATATTCAGGTGCGCGGCGTGATCGCGACCGAACCCGACAAGGCTGTCGGCTTTTTCAATTTCGGCCCGCGTTTGATGGTGTCGATGGATGCCCTTGTCGATACCGGACTGGTGCAGCCCGGCAGCCTGATCAATTATTATTACGCTTTGGATTTGAATGATGCGGAAACGCCAAAGGTATTTCGAGACCGGCTTGATGCGCAGTTCGAGGATGCCGGATGGCGCGTGCGCGATGTATCGGATGCCAATCCGGGCCTGCGGCGGTTTATTGAACGGCTGACGCTGTTTCTGACACTTGTCGGATTGTCGGCCCTGCTGGTTGGCGGGATTGGTGTTGCCAATGCGGTGCGCAGCCATATCGAAAGCAAAACGTCCGTTATCGCGACGCTTAAATCCATCGGGGCATCGCATGGCTTGGTGTTGCGGATTTACTTCCTGCAAATCCTGATGCTGTCGCTTGTCGGGATTGGTATCGGGCTTCTGATCGGGGCGGTAACACCGGCGATCATTGCACCGCTTCTGGCGGGGCGTTTGCCGATTGATGTGACACTGGGCCCGGCATTGCCGTCGCTTCTGATTGCGACGGCGTTTGGTATTTTGACCACACTGGTCTTTGCCATGCCGTCGCTTTTACGCGCACGTGAAATTCCGGCAGCGCGGCTTTTCCGGGCCAGTGCCGGATTGATGAATGGCAGTGCGTTAAGTAAACGCGATCTGCCCTATGTCGGTATTCCGCTTGTCCTGTTGCTTTTGCTGACCGTGTTTACCGCGACGGATCGCGAGATTGCGATTGGCTTTATCGCCGGGTCGCTTCTGGCGATTGCGGTTTTTGCCGCGGCGGGCAAGGCAATTGTATCGCTTTCAAAACGGATGACGGGCGGGCGCAATGCCTTTAGCCGTCTGGCATTGGCGAACCTGCACCGGCCGGGTGCGAGCACGGTGCCGGTTGCGCTGTCGCTTGGGCTTGGTCTGACGCTTCTGGTGACGATTTCGGGGATCGAGGGCAACCTGGATCACGAGATCAACGAGAATTTGCCGGACTCTGCCCCGGCTTTCTTCTTCCTTGATATCCAGCCGGATCAGATGGATCAGTTCAAGGCGCAGCTTCTTGAAAAAGATAACGTTTCGGATATCGAACAAACACCGATGCTGCGTGGGCGCGTAGTTGCGATTGACGGGGTGGATGCCAATGATGTTGGTCCGGGGGATGATCGCTGGTTCCTGCGCGGTGACCGTGGCCTGACCTTTGCGGCAAGCCCGCCGCCGGAAACCCAGATCGTGCGCGGTGAATGGTGGCCAGCCGATTATGACGATGCCGCCAAGCCGCTTGTTTCCATCTCGCGCGATATTGGCGAGGCATTTTCTTTGGAACCCGGCGATACATTGACGGTCAATGTGCTGGGCCGGGATATCACCGCCGAGATTGCCAACTGGCGCGAAATCGAATGGCAAAGCCTTCGGATGAATTTCGCCATGGTGTTTTCGCCGGGCCTGATCGACAAGGCACCCTATAGCCTGATTGCGACCGCGCATATGCCGCGCGAAATGGAAGAACCGGTTGATCGCATGATCGGCATTGATTTCCCCAATGTGTCGGCGATCCGGGTGCGCGAGGCGCTTGAAGCCGCCAATGCCATTCTGGCCGGGATCGGAACGGCGCTTAACGCGACCAGTTCAATTGCGATTGTCGCCGGGGTGCTGGTCCTTGCAGGCGCAGTTGCAGCCGGACGGCGCAAACGGATTTATGACGCGGTTGTTCTCAAGACCCTTGGGGCGACACGCGGCAATATCCTTTATGCCTATGCACTGGAATACGGGATACTTGGCCTTGCCACCGGGGTGATTGCCGCCCTGTTTGGCAGTCTTGCGGCATGGTCGGTTCTGGTGCTGATCATGGAAGCATCATGGACGCTTCTTCCGATGACGATCTTTGGTCCGATTGCGATTGGCCTGTTTGCGACCCTGTCGGCGGGCTTTATCGGGACGTGGCAGGCATTGCGAAGCGAATAGCGCGCAGCACATAACAGCAAAAAGGGCCGGTTCATCACAGACCGGCCCTTTTCATTTTGATCTGGTATCGGCTGGAATTATGCCAGATCGCGAAGAGCGCGACGGACAACCTTGCCGGTTGTTGTCATCGGCAATTGTTCCATGAAGGCGATTTCACGCGGATATTCGTGTGCTGCCAGACGGGTTTTGACGAAATCGCGGATATCGGCTTCAAGTTCCGGGCTTTGCGCGATCCCGTCGGCCAGCACGACGAAGGCCTTGACGATCTGGCCGCGCT
>CBIHMD010000067.1:0-9353 GCA_966210655.1 uncultured Thalassospira sp. | reverse complement strand
GGATAAAGGTGATCGCGGTCGTTTCCGGCTCGTCACTATTGGCCTTGTTAAGCACCGATACCGTCATGAAAAGCGCGCCATCCTCGTCATAGAGCCGCGATGAAAGCTCGATTTCCTGCATTTCCTCGCGGGTCGGGACTTCGATATCGAACCGCTTTTCGATCTCGTGGATTTCATCATCGGATGGATTCAAAAGGTCGATCCAGACCGGTGTGCGTTCCGCCTTTGGCGGCTTTACACTTTCCGCAGCACTGATTTCGCCCTCACCGGCACCGCCACTACTGACCAATGCAGCATCGTCCGCCGGTGCCGCCGTATCGTCCGACGGGGTCCGGGCCGGGGCAAAAAACTCGTTGCTGTCCATGGTCACTCTCCATCCGCGCCAGATTACCGGACATTGCCGGGTACCGGTCTATTTGGGGCTTGTGCGTTTCCTGTCATATGCCCGGCGGGCATGTTTTGTCACGCGCCAAGCCATGACAAATCGGTTAAACGCCACCGGGGCACGGCATCCCCGCTACTGAAACGGCAAAACCGTCTGAAAGGCAAACGGGTCAAGATCCGCCGCCTCGCCGCGCTTTTCATCAAACTGCGCCTTGGCATAGTCAAGGAATTCATCCTTGCTGATCATTTTGTCAGAATTGGCATCAACACTGCCAAACAGCAATTCCAGCCGGCGGCTTTCGGTCCGCAACCGCTGCCGGTTGGCCTCAGACGACCCCGGCAATGCCTCGACCGCGGCAAATTCACGCGCCACCAGAACACTGTCGCCATTGATATCACGCCGCCGGAACATCCAGCTCGCATAGGCCGCCGCCTCGTCGGCACTGATGCGCGCATCGTGATCCATGTCGATCGGGTGATATTGCTGCCGATACATTGTCACCTGTTCGGGGATGCCGGTTGCCGCAGCGCTCGCCGCATTCTGCTTTGCCAGCGCCTTGGCAATCGCATCTTCAAGCCCCGGGATGGCCGCCGCACCCGTACCGTTGATGCCGGTACCCGTCGGCATACCCTCACCATCCTCAAGCCCGCCCAGTCCGTTAAGCGCGCCAAGCCCGCCAAGCCCGAACTGCCCCATCAATTGCGGGTTATTCTGCAATTGCTGCATGATCAAGGGCAATAACTGGCGCATTTCCGGCGACGTGACCTCGGGCGAAATCGTCGCACTGCCCTTATCCATCTGAAGGCTTTGGGCATATCCCGGCACCCGAACGCCAAAAACCGCCACAACGGCACAAGTCATTAACAATATGGCAGCTTTTTTCCGCAACACTCGTTCCCTTCGCCTGTCCTGACGCCGCCCCGCATCAGGATCACCATCATAGCATATCAGCACGGATCGGATCGCGGGCAACATTGCCCCATCAAAACCGATTAACGATCAAATGCCAATCCCCGAAGCCGGGATCAAAACCCAAACCGGATCATCGCCATGTTGCGTGAAATGCCTCTCCGTCATCCCGTCACATCCCATGCAGGACAAAAATGGTCTGCAAATGGATTTGCATGGGCGGGCATGGGGACACGCGTGGGTTTTGATGGGCGAGAGCCGAAAATCACCCGGAAAACGGTTACTTTTGGCCCATTTGCACCCAATTCCGATATGCCCCAAAGCCGCAGGAAACCACATTATTACCCTATTTGATCCCATCAATTCCCATTGACCCCCATCAAAACCCATGGTACCCCATAAGTAGACACATTTACGGTGTCATGCGGGGCATATCCATTTCGACGCGGAAACTGATCACTCTCTGGCGGTTCGAAATGGGTTTTTGATCAGGGGAATGGCGAAGTGCTGTTCACAGGAACGCACATTCACAAGCTGGACCGAAAAGGGCGCGTCTCCGTGCCCAAGCGGTTCCGTGCGACCCTTGATCGTGAAACCTTCGCTGGCATCTATCTGTACCAATCCCACAAGGAAGCCGCCCTTGAAGGCTGTGGCGAAAGCCACATGGACCGCATTGCCGCGTCGATTGACGATCTGGCGATGTTCTCGGACGAGGCCGACGACCTTGCCGATACCATTCTTGGCGCGTCGCACATGCTGCCGTTTGACGGCGAAGGCCGTATCATCCTGCCCCCGGAACTGATCGAATTCGCCCGCATCGAAGATCAGGTCGCCTTTGTTGGCCGTGGCCGCACCTTCCGCATCTGGAACCCGGAAATCTTCAAACCGCTGCAGAACGCCAGCCGCACCCGCACCTTCAATCGCGGATCGACCCTCAAACTGAAACCGGCATCCGATTTCGCGCCGGGCAGCCGCCCCGCTGCCCCCGGCGATGAAACAACCGCCGAAGCCGCCCCCGATGACGAGGGGGACGCATCATGAGCACCCATGACCTAAGCTTCGCCACAGGCGATGGCCCGCACAAACCGGTGCTGTTGCGCGAAGTTCTCGATGCCCTGTCCCCCGGGACGGGCGAGATCATGGTGGACGGAACTTTTGGCGCGGGTGGATATTCCCGCGCCATTCTCGATCATGCGGACTGCGAACTTTACGCCATTGACCGCGACCCGACCGCCGTTGCCACCGGCAAGGCCATGGAAGCCGATTATGCCAATCGCTTCCACATGGTCGAAGGCTGCTTTGGCGATATGGGCACGCTTCTGCCCGCCGCTGGCGTGGATCAGGTTGACGGCATCGTCCTTGATATCGGCGTTTCATCGATGCAGCTTGATCAGGCGGATCGCGGATTTTCCTTCCGCACCGACGGGCCGCTTGACATGCGCATGTCGATGTCCGGCCCGACCGCGGCCGATTTCGTCAATACCGCCGACGAGGAAGACATCGCCAATGTCATCTACCGTTATGGCGAGGAACGCGCATCGCGCAAGGTCGCGCACAAGATCGTTGAAATGCGCGCCGAGGCGCCCTTTGAAACCACCCTGCAACTGGCCCGCGCGGTCCGGTCTGTCGTTCGCAAATCCAAGGACGGCATAGATCCCGCCACCCGCACCTTCCAGGGGCTTCGCATTTACGTCAATGACGAGCTCGGCGAACTTGAACGCGCCATGCAGGCGGCTGAAAACCTTTTGAAACCCGGTGGCCGTCTGGTGGTCGTGACCTTCCATTCGCTCGAAGACCGCAGTGTCAAAACCTTCATGAAGGAACGGTCCGGCGATCCGGCGAAAATGTCGCGCCGCCTTCCGGGCGAACCAAAGGTCGCAACCCCGACCTTCACCACCCTGACCCGCAAGGCCGTGACCGCGCAAAAAGACGAACTGCGCGCCAATCCGCGTGCGCGGTCGGCCAAACTGCGCGCGGTCGCCCGTAACGAACAGCCCGCAACAGTCGGGGGGCGCAAATGACACGTGCCATGACCTTTATCGGGCTGTTTCTGACCATCGTTATCGGGGCTGGTACCTATTGGGTGTCGCACGAAGTCGAACGCCTTGAAAAACGTTATTCCGCCATCCAGTCGGACATCCTGACCGAACAGGAAACCATCCATGTTCTTGATGCGGAATGGAGCTACCTGAACAGTCCGCAGCGGGTGGAAACCCTCGCCAGGACTTACCTTAAACTTGATCAGATCACCCCGCTTCAGATGGCAAGCATCAATGACCTGCCTGAAAATGCCGATCTGCATCAGTATCGCCTTGATAAATTCGGCGAGGCCGTGGCCTTCCTGCCGGTCCCGCGCGCGCGCCCTGATGAACTGGCCCCCGACGAAGCCGCCGAAGCCATGATCATCAATTCCCCGTCGCTTGCCAGCATCCAGCAGGAGGGCGGAGAATGAGCTTCTATCGTTTCTCATACTGGCTGCGCGGCGACCGCCCGGAACTGAGCCCCGATCAACGTGAACGCCACGCGATTGAAACCGCGCGCAACCGCATCTTCATTACCGGCGCGATGTTTGCCGTTGGTTTTGTCTGGATTACCGCCGGTCTGGTCGATGCCACCGTTCTGCGCCAGGGCAACGAACCCGAAATGGCATCGGGATCGGACACGCGCGAACTTAAAACCGAACGTGCAGATATCGTTGATCGCAACGGCATGCTGATCGCGACGGACCTTCCGACCAATTCGCTTTATGCCGATGCGCGCGTGATCAAGGACCCGGTTGGATCGGCGGATCAATTGCTGACCGTGCTGCCCGATCTGGATCGCGATACCCTGATCCGTCATCTAAGCTCGCAAAAGGCTTTCGTCTGGATCCGCCGCAACCTGACGCCCGAACAGCAATATGCCGTCAACTCGCTTGGCGTGCCGGGGCTGAATTTCCAGCGCGAAGAACGCCGCGTCTATCCGCATGGCCGTCTGTTTGCCCATGTGCTGGGCTTCACCGATATCGACAATAACGGCATCGCCGGTGCCGAACGCCAGTTTGATAACGAACTGCGCATCAATAACGGTCCGCTGCAACTCTCGCTTGATACCCGTATTCAATACGCGCTTGAGGAAGAAGTCGAAAGCGCGATGAAAACCTATGACGCGGTCGGTGCGACCGGCATGGTCATGGATATCTATACCGGCGAAGTGCTCGGCATGATGTCGCTGCCCGATTTTGATCCGCACCGCCCCGGTCAGGCCCCGGCTGATGCGCGCTTTAACCGCGCGACGCTGGGCGTTTATGAAATGGGCTCGGTGTTCAAACTGTTTAACACCGCGATTGCGCTTGAAACCGGCACCGTCAATCTGCAAAGCATGTATGACGCCTCCCAGCCGATCCGCGTCGGGCGCTTCGCCATCAGCGACTATCGCGGCGAAAACCGCTGGCTGTCGGTGGCCGAAATCATCAAATATTCGTCCAACATCGGCTCGGCCCGTATCGCCCTTGATTTCGGGACCGAGACCCAGCGCGCATATCTCAAGAAATTCGGCATTCTCGACACACCACAGATCGAGCTGCCCGAAGTCGGCTCTCCGCTTGTGCCCAATCCGTGGCGCGAAGTGAACACCATGACCATCTCGTTTGGCCATGGTCTTGCCGTGACACCGCTTCAGGTCGTCAGCGGCATCTCCGCCCTTGCAAATGGCGGCATTTTGCGCCCGGCAACCATCCTCAAACAGGATGGCGCACCGGCGGGTGAACGTATTATCTCCCGGCAAACCTCGGACAAGATGCGGCGCCTGATGCGCCTTGTCGTGACCGATGGGTCGGGCAAAAAGGCTGAAGTTCCGGGTTACTTCCTTGGGGGTAAAACCGGGACGTCGGAAAAACTCGTGAACGGGCGCTATGTCAAGAACGCCCGCATGTCGACCTTTGTCGCCGCCTTCCCGATGCAGGACCCGAAATATGTGGTTCTGGTGACGCTGGACGAGCCCAAAGGCACCAAAGAAACCTATGGATTTGCCACAGCCGGTTGGGTGTCCGCCCCGGCAGTAGGCAAGGTTGTGACACGTATTGCTCCCCTTCTGGGCATTGAACCGGCGAATGCGAAGGCGCCGGAGATTGAGCAAGCGCTGCAGATCGACCTTCGCAAGGGGGAGCGCAAACTTGCGTCTTTCTGAACTCATGGCAGGTGATCAAGCGGCACTTAAACATGCCGACGGACAGGACCCGAACATTACGGGCCTGACAGCAGACTCACGCACCGTGAAGGATGGCTATCTGTTTGCCGCCCTGTCTGGTGCCAAAACCGACGGATCGAAATACATCAATGATGCGATCCGGCTGGGTGCCGCGGCCATCCTTGCAAAGGACGGCACGCCAAAACCCGCCGCCGCAACCGTTCCACTGATCCCGGTGGAAAACCCGCGTCAGCGTTATGCACAACTGGCCGCGCGCTTCTATGGCAAACAACCGGCCAATATCGCGGCGATTACCGGCACCAACGGTAAAACCTCCACCGCTGTTTTCACCGAACAGCTCTGGACCATCATGGGCAATATGTCGGGCTCCATCGGAACCCTTGGCATCCGTGCCGCCGGGGCGAAAATCCCCGGCTCGCTGACCACCCCCGATCCGGTCGCACTTCATCAAAGCCTCAATGAAATGGCTGAAATCGGCGTCACCCATGTTGCGATGGAAGCCTCCTCGCACGGGCTTGACCAGCATCGCCTTGACGGGGTCAAGGTCACGGTTGCGGCGTTTACCAACCTGACCCGTGATCATCTTGATTATCACGGCAATTTCGAAAAATACTTCGCCGCCAAGGCCCGCCTGTTTGCCGATCTTCTGGCCGAAAACGGCACGGCGGTTTTGAATGCCGATGTCCCGCAATTCAAAATCCTGCGCTCGATGTGCGAGGGACGCGGCATTTCGGTGATGTCCTATGGCGTTGCTGCCGATGATATCAAACTGCTCGAAGCAAAGCCCGATGCCACCGGCACCAAACTTAAACTCGCCATCGACCGCGGCGAATATGGTGTACATCTGCCGCTTATGGGCTCGTTCCAGGTGATGAATGCCCTGGCTGCCCTTGGCAGCGTCATTGCATCGGGTGCCGATATCGATGATGCGGTTGCCGCCCTTGAAAAGCTCGAAGGTGTCCGGGGCCGCATGGAACTGGTTGGCAAAACCAGCTTCGGCGCGCCGGTCTTTGTCGATTACGCCCATACCCCCGATGCGCTTGAAACCGTGATCAAGGCCGTCCGCCCGCATGCCAAGGGCCGCATCATCTGCGTCTTTGGTGCCGGTGGCGACCGTGACACCGGCAAACGCCCGGAAATGGGCCGCGTGGTCAAGGAAAACGCCGATATCGCCATCATCACCGATGACAATCCGCGCAGCGAGGACCCCGCCAAAATCCGTGCCGCGATCAAGGCCGCCTGCGAGGGTGCCGTTGAAATCGGCGACCGGGCCGAGGCGATCAAACGCGGCATTGGTATCTTGCAACGCAACGATATTCTTATTATTGCCGGAAAAGGCCATGAAAGAGGCCAGATTATCGGCGATACGGTTCTTCCCTTTGATGATGCCGCGGTTGCGCGCAACATCCTTCTGGGCGGTAACTGATTGATTTTAAAACCAGCCACGACGCCAAAGATCGTGCTGGATGCGGATACGAAAGAAACCCAAAAATGACCAAGGCTGTTTTATGGACGGCAAAAGACGCCGAAAAAGCCACCGGGGGCAAGGCAACCGGCAACTGGCAGGCGTCCGGCGTATCAATTGACAGCCGCAAGGCCGCCAAGGGCGATCTGTTTATCGCGCTTTCCGGTCCCAATTTCGACGGCCACAAATTCGCCCAGACCGCCCTTGATAACGGCTGTGCCGCCGCGATGGTGTCGGACACCAAAACTCTTGGCAATGGCGCACCGGCCTTGGTCGTCGATGATACGCTTGATGCCATGGTCCGTCTTGGCCTTGCCGGTCGTGAACGCAGCACCGCCAAAATCATTGCGATCACCGGCTCTGTCGGCAAAACCGGCACCAAGGAAGCCCTTAAATACGTTCTGAACGAACAGGGCCAGACCCACGCCAGCCCGGCCAGCTTCAATAACCATTGGGGCGTCCCCATGAGCCTCGCCACCCTGCCGGTCGCGGCGGAATATGGCGTGTTTGAAATCGGCATGAACCATCCCGGCGAAATCAGCCCGCTGGTCAAGATGGTCCGGCCCAAAGTCGCCCTGATCACAACCGTGGTTGGCGCACATACCGAATATTTCAAGGATGAGGCCGAAATCGCCAAGGCGAAATCCGAGATTTTCGACGGCCTTGATACCGATGGCACCGTGATCCTGAACCGCGACAACATGCATTATTTTGCACTCGCGCGTCGGGCCAGGGAACTCGGCATTAAAAACATCAAATGCTTTGGCACGGATGCCATGGCCGATTACCGCCTGTTCGAGGCCAACATTGTCACCAATGGTTCTGCCGTGCGTGCGCGTATCGGTGGCCGCGATATCGAATATTTCATCGGCTGCCCCGGCGAACACTGGGTCATGAACTCGCTCGCCGTTCTCGCCTGTGTCGATGCAATCGGCGGCGATGTGCTGCGCGCCGCACAGGATCTGGCCGATTTCACCCCGCCTGCGGGCCGCGGTGAAACCCATATTCTGCCGCTGCCCAATGGGGCTGACGGCACCTATACCCTGATTGACGATGCCTATAACGCCAACCCGACCTCGATGATGGCGGGGCTTAGTGTGCTTTCGCAAAGCAAACCCCAAGGATCGGGGCGCAAGATCGCCGTTCTGGGCGATATGCGCGAACTGGGCGATAATGCGCAAAAAATGCATGCAGACCTGCATCAGCCACTGGTTGCCCTTGACATTGAACGTGTATATACGGTCGGCCCGCTGATGGCCGCCCTAAAGGAAACCCTGCCTGCCGAACTCCATGCTGGCCAGTTTGACGCCGCCGAAGACGCAATCGCGCCGATAAAGGCCGATTTGCAGGCGGGCGACGTGGTTTTGGTCAAAGGATCGCTTGGCATTTACGTTTCGAAAATTGTCTCGGCCTTAAAATCACCGGATGGCGCGTCTGGCGCTGCATCCAAAAGTTAAGACGCAGAAGGAACCCCCGGGGCGATGCTCTATAATCTGCTTTATCCGCTGGCCGACCAGTTTCCGATTTTCAACCTGTTCCGATACATCACGTTTCGGACCGGCGGCGCGATTATCACATCGCTTGTTCTGGCCTTTGTACTCGGCCCGTCCCTGATCAACTGGCTGCGCTCCAAACAAAGCGAAGGCCAGCCGATCCGCGATGACGGCCCCGAAAGCCACCTTCTGACCAAAAAGGGCACGCCGACCATGGGCGGCCTTTTGCTGTTACTCTGCACATCCATCGGCACATTGCTTTGGGCCGATCTGTCCAATGCCTATGTCTGGGCGGTGCTGCTGGTCACCATCGGCTATGGCTTCCTTGGTTTCCTTGATGACTTTTTGAAAGTATCCAAGAAAAACACCAAGGGCCTGCCGGGCAAACTCAAACTGCTCGGTCAGTTTTCCATCGCCGCGGCGGCTGCATGGTGGATTTCGACCAACACCGCCGATCCGCTCTCGACCGCACTCGCCTTCCCGTTCTTTAAAAACTACCTGCTTGATCTCGGCTGGTTCTTTGTGCCCTTCGCGATGTTTGTCATGGTCGGTGCGTCGAACTCCGTCAACCTGACCGACGGCCTTGATGGCCTTGCCATCGTGCCCGTGATGATTGCGGCTGCCAGTTTCGCGCTGATCACCTATCTGATCGGTAACATCCAGTTCGCCGAATATCTGCAGGTCCACTATGTCGCCGGATCGGGCGAACTGACCATCTTCCTCGGTGCCCTTGTCGGGGCGGGTCTTGGCTTCCTTTGGTATAATGCCCCGCCTGCGATGGTGTTCATGGGCGATACCGGGTCGCTTGCCTTGGGCGGTGCGCTCGGCGCGGTTTCAGTCGTGACCAAGCACGAACTGGTCCTTGCCATCATCGGCGGTCTGTTTGTCCTTGAAACGCTTTCGGTGATCATTC
>CBIHMD010000066.1:0-9379 GCA_966210655.1 uncultured Thalassospira sp. | reverse complement strand
GGCCCACTAAAAAACTCGCGGACACTTTCAAAATCGCGAATCCGCGAAATCTGTACCCCGACCGGCGCACGTTCGGTAAAGGCGGGCGGCAGCGACAGGAGTCGCTCAAAAATGGCACTGCTGACAAGGGTATCCAGACGCGCGCCAAAATGGCTGACCATCTGGCTGCGCAGATTGCGCAAAACCCAGTCAAGGATCAGGACAATCCCCATACCGATGCCGAACTGGATAAGCATTGGAATAGAGCGCGTCCCGATAACCCGGTCATAAATCCCCATCACAAAGATCGGACTTGCCAGCGCCATCAGGTTCAGCATCAGGGTAATCAGCAAAAGCTGACCGCCAAGGGCAGAAAACCGGTCGGTTATTCCACCAAACCAGCCGCGTTTGTCATCTTTAAAGAAGCGTTCATTGCGGTCGGCCTGAGTGAACTGGAACAAACGCCCCGGAAGGTTCCCCGGCTTGATCACCATTTCGCGACTGGTGCCGCCATCAAACACCCGGACACCAACGTTTTCCGGCTTGATCACCACAAGCGCCGTACCGTTATCGGGGACAAACAGACAGGGCATCAGCCGATCATCGATCCGGTCAAAGGTCGTATCGATCTCGCGCGACCGGTAATTCAGGTTCGCCAGCACATTGCGAAAATCGGTCAGGTCAAGCGCTTCGTCCATATGCGGCAATGCTTCTGCGACCTGACGAGGCAGTCCGCGCCAGCCAAGCGCTTGCAATAAAGGCCACAGGCAGGCATCAAAATCCGATTGTGCATCGTGACTGGCAAGCCCCATGCGATAATTCAGCGCGAAATCCATGTTTTCGATATTCATGACCGGGCCCCCGTGCGCTGGACTTCCTGTGCCTCGATCACCGGCTGCGTCCCGCTACGCCGCAGAACCGGCACCAGACGTTTTTCAATCAGGCGATACTGCTTGTCGGCAAGTGCAATCAGCGACGGCCGGTGCGACACCATCACCAGCGTGCAATGTTTGCGTAGTTCGATCAGAAGACCGGCCAGAATGTTATCGCCCGCGATATCAAGCGAACTGTTGGCTTCGTCAAACAGCACGATCCGCGGATAATCGATCAGGGCACGTGCGATTGCGATACGCTGTTTGACCCCGCGCGGAAGGGTTTCGGATGCCTGCCCGCCAACTTCGGTGTCATAACCGTGCGGCATGCGCATGACGATTTCATCAAGCCCGAGACGTCTGGAAATTTCGACCACACGATCACTGCCGATTTCCTTACGGAACGATGTGATGTTTTCAAGGATCGTCCCTTTGAACATCACACAATGCTGCGGCAGATAGGCGATCTGTCGCCGGATCGATTCCGATGCGTATTTTTGCGGGTCGCGACCATCAAGCCGCACCACGCCGCTATCGGGGCGCAGTGCTCCCATCAGAAGCCACAGCAAGGTCGTTTTGCCTGTCCCGTTTTCCCCGGTAATGGCAACCGATTCACCGGGCTGTATCGCAAGGGTCAGATTGTCAAAAACCGTGTCCCCACCTGCATGCGAAAAGCTGACATCGTTAAGCTCGATACGCCCGTCAAGCGGCGGCATTTCGCCTGCATTTTCGGCGTCTTCGGGTCGCAAACGGAAAAGTTCCCGGCAGCGGTCACGTGCGACCCGGATATTCTGGAACTGGGTCCAAAGGCCCATTGCACGTTGCAGCGGCTGGATCGACCGGCCAGCCAACATGGTGCAGGCCGCAAGACCGCCGACCGTCAGATCGGCATTGATGACAAGCAGACTGCCGACCCCTGCAACAAGGACCATGGTAATCATGGAAAAACTGGCGCTGGAATTGATTGCCGCATGGGCAGAACGCGCCGCGGCAAGATCGTCCTCGGAGCATTGAATTTGCAACTGGTCATGGCGGCGGATCATCATGTTTTCCATCGCCATCGCTTTGATGGTGTGAATTCCGGTCAGGGTTTCGATGATGAAATTATAGCGCCGCTCGTCGGCCTGACTGCGTTCGTCAAGCGCATGGCGCAGGCGTCGCCCCAAAAACATCGCGGTCAACATGAAGGCAACCAGAATGCCCAAAGGCACAATGACAAGTTTGCCGCCGATAATCGCAATCAGGCCAAGGAACAGGGCGATAAACGGCAAATCGATAACGGCCCCGATCGCCTGCCCGGCATAGAAATCACGCAGGACGTTCAGGCTGTTGAGCCGTTGAAGATGTAAACCCGGCGCGATTTTTTCGTAATCGGAAAGACTGGTCGCCAGCAAATGACCAACCGCGGCCTGGGAACTTTTATGTTCGAACTTCGCCGCCGACAGGGACGAGATATAGGCCCGCCCCAGACGCAGGACCGCTTCAAGCAGCAGGGCCCCGAAAACCCCCATTATCAGCAACGTCAAAGTCGGGATGGCATTATGCGGCAGAACACGATCATATACCTGCAACAATGTCACCGGCAACGCCAACGACAGCAGGTTAACAACGAGTGCTGCAATCAAAATGGTCAGTCGGCCCGCACCCAGATGGGATAAAGTTCCGATATGCAGGCCAGGCTTGCGTTTCATAACGCCGTAGTTCCCCGAGGCTCGAGCGAAACCATACTTAAGTGGGTATATTATACCTTCATATAGGATCAATAGCCCAAGGCTATGCTATAAGCAAGAAAATCCTGAAGGTTCTGCAACCCGATATATTGTTCGCGCCGTACTTGGCGTTAGATCAGATTATTATCTCTAGAAATATTATTCCTCGCCGCGCAAGCGGTCTGTAGCACGTCTTTCGGCCTTTGTCGGGCGTCCGCTTCCGGATTCGCGTTCGGCAACCGGAGCAGTCCTGATATCCGATGCTACTTCCTTTTTTGCTACACGCGGCGGCGAATGATCGACATAAAGTAACTGGGCCTCGGGGGCAGGTCCACGACGTTCGCCCGGTGCCACCACCTCGACCACACGCAGATGCGCTCCCTGAAAAAATTGCAGCCGGTCCCCGGCAACCACCGTAACACTGGCCTTGGATACAGATTGCCCGTTCAGCACGATATGGCCCGACTGACACGCCTTGCTGGCAAGCGAGCGCGTTTTATAAAACCGCGCATACCATAGCCATTTGTCTATACGGACCTTGCTGCCTGTCTGATCAATTGTCATGGATTGTTTTTACCATCCCCAAAGCAGAACGGCGACCCTGCAAAGGGTCGCCGTGTTGCCGAAAACAGTTCGGGGTCACCCCTTTGCCGCCAGCATTTCCTTCAGCTTGGCGAAAGGTGAATCCTCGTTGATCTGGTTGTTTTTGGCCGGGGCGTTGCTCGGGCGTCCCTGCCCGCCACCGGAACGGTCGCCGCCCTTGTTCGGGCCGCCACGGTTCGGACGCTGACCGCCCTTGCCTTTCGGGGTACCCTTACCGCGGGCTTCCTGACGCGGACCGCCACGCTGGCCTTTGCCCGCACCACCACCGCGTTTGCGGCGATCGACACGGACAAAATATTTGACCTCGACGAACTCCGGCTCGACCTCACCTACGGTGGCGCTAGCATCTGCCGGTGTTTCGCCGGTAGCAGCAACCGCATCAGCAGAGGCAACGTCAAGGGCAGCCACAGCGTCGGTGCTTACGGTTTCGCCCTCTGCTTTGGCAGTCGCCTCGGCAGCAGCAGTATCCGCAGCATCGCTCGTCGCCGTTTCTGCATCGGCCGCCGGGGTAGCAGCAGGTTCATCAGCCTTTTTCGCAGCGTCCCTCGCGTCAAGTTCAGCCTTGCTGACCTTGACGATTTCGGCACGCCAGCCAAGGGCGGTGAAAACACCTTCGGCCTGTTCGACCGTACAGCCCAGAAGCGACAGCAGATCGGGATCGGGTTTTACCTTGCCATCATTTTCGCGCGCCTTCTGGCGCAACAATGCGGCAAAACGTTCGAGCATGTCGACACGGGCGGCAAGCGGCCCGACGGGCATATAGCCAGCCGCCAGATAGAAGCCCTTGGAATTGCTGCGGTCATTGGGAACCGACGTCCGGCCTGCCGGTGGCAATTCCGGCAAGGCATCAAGTTCGCGCGAAATCGCCCATAGAATACCACGCAATTCGACAGGATCGGGTTTCAGCGCGTCAAGCACATGAACCGTTTCAACCCCCAAACGCACGCCAAGTTTGGCCAGCGCCTTGCGGTCTTCGTCCGAAAGATCCTTGATCAGACTTTCAAGATCGGCACGCGGCACACAGCCCAAACCTTCGTTCAACTGGAACAGAAGACCGCGAATCGGACCTGACAGCTGACAATCGCGCAGGCGGGTCAGCATTTTCAGGCGCGCTTCGATATGGGCGTTGACGAAATTCTGAAGACGGGTCCGCACGCGTTCGCGGGTCGGACCGTCAAAGAACTCGCTGTCAATGATCTGGACGTCGGGGCTGAGAACGGTATCGCCCTTTTTCAGCCCCCCAACGACAGCCCCGTTCCACAGGACTTCCAATTGGCCATTCACCGCGAATTTATCGTCTTCATCGGTTTCCAGTTGTTTGACACGCTGGGCAATTTCGCCAGTCAGTGCACGACGTGCAGCACTGGCAATTGCCTTGCCTTCAAACGCAGCATCGGTTTCATCGGCGATGAAACGGAATCCTTCCAGTCGGCCGACGTATTCACCTTCGACCTGGACTTCACCATTCGCAGTGATGGTAGACATGAGTTCAGACTTGTCCTTGAGACTTTTCAATAAAACCGAAGTTCGTCTGTCAACGAACCTTTGGGTCAGGCGTTCATGTAGCACATCAGAGAGCTTATCCTCAATGGCCCGCGTGCGTTCCTGCCAATGATTGGCATCTTCGAGCCAGTGATGCTTGTGCGATACATAAGTCCAGACGCGAATACCCGCCAACCGTGATGACAACTGATCGATATCACCATCATAACGGTCCAGGCGCAAGACTTGTTCGCCTAACCAGTCGACTGGCAGTTTGCTATTTGGTTTTGCCAGATAGCGATAGATAGATGTTAGCAGCCTTGGATGCGCATCGGTATGGATATTTCTGAAGTCCGGAATCTGGCAGACTTCCCACAATAATTGGACCCGATCCGGGGCCGATGCAATGCGCGCAACGTCTTCGTTCTGCGATAAATGCGCCAGCATGACTTCATCGACCGGTTCGCGCGCCAGAACAAGCGTCGGATTTTCCGACCGTTTGCGCAGCGATTTCTGCAAGGCATCGACGGTTCTGAAATCCAGTCGCGCATTGCGCCAGAAGACTTTGGCAAGCGGTTCGAACTCGTGGGCTTCGATCTGTTCAATGATATCGGGATCAATCCCCGACAGATTACCGGTCACCCCAAAGGTGCCGTCATTCATATGACGTCCGGCGCGCCCGGCGATCTGCGCGGTTTCAGCCGCCGTAAGCCCGCGATTGAACTGACCGTCAAACTTGTGAAGGGCCGCAAAGGCCACATGGTTCAGTTCAAGGTTAAGCCCCATGCCAATTGCGTCGGTCGCAATCAGATGTTCGACCTCGCCATTCTGGAACATCTCGACCTGGGCATTGCGCGTGCGCGGGCTAAGCGCGCCAAGCACGACAGCCGCCCCGCCCTTTTGGCGGCGGACAAGTTCGGCAACGGCATACACTTCCTGTGCGGAAAATGTCACGACGGCGGATTGGGATGGCAACCGCTGGATCTTTTTTGCGCCATTATAGGTCAGAGTCGAAAACCGTGCGCGTGTATCAAATTCGACATTGTCAACTAGTTGGCGGATCACCGGGCGAATTGTTTCCGCGCCCATGAACATGGTTTCGCTGATACCACGCGCATGCAACAGCCGGTCGGTAAACACGTGCCCGCGTTCCGGGTCCGCACACATCTGGATTTCATCGATGGCAAGGAAATCGACCTGCTTGTTGACCGGCATGGCTTCGACCGTACACAGAAAATAGCGTGCCGATTTCGGAAGAATGCGTTCTTCGCCGGTGATCAATGCCACCGCGCCCTTGCCAACCCGTGCCACCGCGCGATCATAGTTTTCACGCGCCAGAAGACGCAGAGGAAACCCGATCATACCCGAGGTATGCGCCAACATTCGTTCCATGGCCAGATGGGTCTTGCCGGTGTTGGTGGGGCCCAGTATGGCAAGGATACGGGGACCGGTTCGGGTTGAAATCTGCATCAAACTTTTCCAGCAGGCATCGCGGATGATCTCGCGCGCCTAGTTCAATGCGCTTTTCAACACGCCGCATCGCACAATGTCAAGCATTCTGCGGTATCGGTGCCCATGCGCCCGGCGCATCCGTTGCAGATCATGACGTTCCGCTTTAGCCTTCGTGATCGTGCATTTCGTCAAGTTCCAGCAACCGCGCGCCCGGTCCGTCTGTTGCCAGTTCATCAGACGGGTTGCGAAGCGGGCAGTCGCTGATGGAAAGGCAGCCACAGCCAATACATTTGCCCAACTGATCGCGCAGCATCGTCAACTGATCGATCCGGGCTTCCAGATCATCGCGCCATCGCGACGACATCTTTTCCCAATCTGCTGTCGTTGGTGCCCGGTTATTTGGCAAACCTGAAAGTGCATCGCCGATTTCCGCTAACGGAATCCCGGTACGTTGTGCCACCTTGATGATCGCAACCCGGCGCAGAACACCGCGCGGAAAACGTCGCTGATTACCATCTGTCCGGATCGAGGCGATCAGCCCCTTGCGTTCGTAAAAATGGATCGCCGATACGGCAAGGCCGCTTCTTTTGGCGACTTCACCCACACTGAGATAGCGGTGCAATGGCCCGGGGGTTCCCATTTTCCTGCCCTTTCCGTGATTTTTTACATGGCGTTCTGATGCGCTTGAAATTCATCATTGACCTCAACCATTGTTAATGGTTCTATAGATTTACTCCTTGCCACGAAATAATCAAGGAGTGATGTCATGAAAGAGACTTTCAATCTCGCACTGATCTATGGCAGTGCCCGTGAAAACCGGTTCTGTGACACGGTTGCCGACTGGGCAATCGAAATCCTGAAAACCGACCCGGATCTGTCGGTTGATATTGTCGATCCGGCGAAGCTTGATCTGCCATCCCGTCACGCCGGCAATACACACCCAGGTGTTGCCGAACTCCAGTCCGTTCTTGCCGAAGCCGATGCCTTCCTCGTTTTCACCCCGGAATACAATCACAGCTTTACCGGCGAATTGAAGCTTGTGATCGATGCAGCCAAACCGGAATGGCGTCGCAAGCCGCTGGCCTTTGTATCCTATGGCGGGATTTCGGGCGGGTTGCGCGCTGTTGAACAATTGCGGCTGGTTTTTGCCGAACTGCATGTCGTCACCATGCGCGATGTGGTCAGCTTTGCCAACGTCTGGAATGTGTTTGATCAGAACGGCTCCCCGACCGACAAAACCGGCAGCGCAGCCGCACTTAATCACATGATATCCGAACTGAAATGGTGGGCGCGCGCACTTCGCGACGGGCGTTATCCGCAAGCCAAAGCCGAGTTGCGCGAGGTCGCGGTATCATGACCACACAGCATGAAGCCGACGATGAAATCGTCACCGTCAGTCACGTTGTCCCGAAATCAGGCAGGACGGACGAGTTCATTGGGATCCAGACCGGGTTTCAGAAAAGTGTCGCAGGCCGGATTGAAGGATTGCTGGGGGGACGTTTGCTTTATGCCGAAGACGGCAGATCGCTGGTCATCATGTCGCGGTTCAAATCACGCGAAGATCTTGCCAACTGGACGCGGTCCGATCTGTTTGCCGACCACATGGCACGGGTTAAGCCATTGCTGGAAACAACATCACCCCAATTGTTTTCAGCACTCTGGCGCTCGGGTGATGTATAGAAAACTGCACCCGATGCAAAACTGCACAAACATAAACGGGGCGGTCGACTGACCGCCCCGTCTTTCATTTACCCGTTGTTGTTAACAGGAACCCTAGTGGGCGCGCATCCGGTCGACATATTCCTTAAGTTGACGGCGCGCGGCCTGATAGCTGTTTTTGAGCGCGATATAGACATCCTCATGGGCATGATCGGCACTGTCGCGCTTAACCATAATCTCCTTACCCGGCACATTAATTCCGAAATGAACCGCATAGCGGTTTCCCTGTGCGTGGGATGCATGGGGTCTTTCCACGATGACATGACAACTTGTCATGCGGTCGAAGGTTTCTTCCAGTTTTTGCACCTTGAAGCGGATCCGCTCGTCCAGCGCATCTGATTGATCAACATCACGGTAGGTGATTTGAACGGGAACCTTCATATTGCGGCCTCCTGTTATAGAGCCTGAGACATTCACAAGGCATTGCACCTTGCAATTATCCGAAACGTTTGCCGTTTCGGGGCAGGACAGGACCCAAGACAACTTCCGCAAGCCTCGCGCCCTGTAATGAAACCGTCTTTCTATATACTTAGGATACAGGGCTTGCGCTGCAAGATGTGTTGACGCATATCAAGCACTGCCTGAGGGTTGCCAAATCGGGGCCCAACAGCGAAAATTGCACATAGTGGATTGAAATCACAGGAGAATACAGAGGTCATGACGGAAGAAAAAATGCGGTTCGAGGCTGAAGTCAGCCGCCTGCTCGATATCGTTGTCCATTCGCTTTATTCGAACAAGGACATCTTCCTGCGCGAGCTCATATCGAATGCATCAGATGCCTGCGACAAGCTGCGCTACGAGGCAATTGCCAAACCCGAACTGCTCGCCGGGGATGCCGAATTCAAGGTCCGGCTTCTGACCGATAATGTCCGCAATGTTCTGACGATTGCCGATAACGGGATCGGGATGAACAAGACCGACCTGATCGAAAACCTTGGCACGATTGCCAATTCCGGTACTGCAAAATTCGTCGAGGCCCTGTCGAAGTCCGACAAAGCCAAGGATGTTGACCTGATCGGTCAGTTTGGCGTCGGTTTCTATTCCGCCTTCATGGTTGCGGGTCAAGTCGAAGTCGTGACGAAAAAGGCCGGTGAAGATCAGGCGTGGAAATGGTCATCGGACGGCAAGGGCGAATACACCATCGCCGAAACCGAAATGGAAGGCCATGGCACCCAGATCACCCTGCATCTGACCGATGACTTCAAGGAATTCACCGAAGAACATCGCCTGCGTCATATCGTGAAAACCTATTCCGATCATATCGGCATCCCGGTTGTTCTGATGAAGGCGGATGGCAATGACGAAACGCTGAACGAGGCATCGGCACTTTGGACCCGTCCAAAGTCCGACATTACCGACGAACAGTACAAAGAGTTCTACAAACACAATTCGCATGCCTTCGACGATCCTTGGAAAACCATCCACTATCAGGCCGAAGGTGCGATTGAATATACCGGTCTTCTGTTCCTGCCGACCATGCGCCCGTTCGATCTTTATGATCCGGCCCGCAAAGGCCATCTGAAGCTGTATGTCCGCAAGGTCTTCATCACCGAAGGTGCGGAT
>CBIHMD010000065.1:0-9481 GCA_966210655.1 uncultured Thalassospira sp. | reverse complement strand
TGTGGCCAACTGATTAAAAGTCAGTTGCTCTACCAACTGAGCTACGGGCCCTCAATGTTGGTGAGCGGCCTTTTAATGTGCTGACCGCAAAGGGTCAACCCCCCTTTTTCGATCAAACTGCATGACAGCCATTCAAAAGGAAAAAAACATCCATATCCGGCCTGTTACCGGTTCGTCAGAAAAACCGGATATCGATCCTGACAAACCCGTTCACAGCAAAGATCGCGATACAAAACCGGAAAAAGAAAAAGCCCCCGAAACCGTTTGGGTTTCAGGGGCTTATTGGTGAGCCCGACAGGATTCGAACCTGTGGCCAACTGATTAAAAGTCAGTTGCTCTACCAACTGAGCTACGGGCCCTCAACGTTGGTGAAGCGCGTTTTAATGGGACTGGCGGCTGCGGTCAACACCTGTTTTCCATATTTTCCCGGTTTTTGTACTTTCAGGCCCCAAAACGCGAAAGCCGCCCCAATCAAGGACGGCTTTCGGTTGCATTCTGTCGGCAGGAGCCCTTATTGCGCGTCAGCCGCGACCTGCATTTTCACAATGTGATCCGGATCGGCAACCCGGCCATTGGCCCAGGGTGCGCCTTTTTTCAGGCCATCGACATATTCCATACCCGATACAACCTGCCCCCAGATGGTGTATTGACCATCAAGATGCGGCGCGTCGGCAAAGACGATGAAGAACTGCGAATCAGCACTGTTCGGGTTGGCCGAACGTGCCATTGAAACCGTGCCGCGCACGTGATGTTCGCTCGAAAATTCCGCCGGAAGTTTCTGCCCTGAACCACCGGTGCCGTCCCCTTTGGGATCGCCGCCCTGCGCCATGAAACCTTCGATCACGCGATGGAATGTCAGGCCGTCATAAAAGCCTGCGCGTGTCAGCTCCTTGATGCGTTCAACATGCTTGGGCGCCAGATCGAGACGCAGCTGAATGACAACGCGACCTGCTTCAAGATCCAGATACAGGGTATTTTCCAGATCCTGCGATGCATCGGCCGACTGGGCCTGAGCACCGCCGCCGATTCCACCGTTCGACATGGTCACTATTCCTAATACGAGTACAAAAAGAGATGCGAGTCGAATAAGACGCATGGTTGCGCTATTCCTTTTCTTCGGCCAGCTTTTCGTGCAGTCGCTTCAGCACGTTTGCCGGCACAAATTCGGTAACATTACCGCCCAGACGGGCGATTTCCTTCACAAAGCGTGAAGACACGAATTGCTGTTTGTCCGAGGCCATAAGGAACACCGTCTCGATCTTGGGTGCAAGACGGGCGTTCATTCCAGCCATCTGGACTTCATATTCGAAATCCGAAACTGCCCGAAGTCCGCGAATGATGGTGCTCGACCCGTTTTCCTGGGCGAACTGCATCAAAAGAGAACTGAACGGTTTGACGATGGTGCGGGCGGCAACTTCGCCACCCGCCGCCTTAAGAGCCTCTTCGACCAGTGCGCAACGTTCTTCGACCCCAAACATCGGGCCCTTTCCCGCATTGACCGCAACGCCGACAATAAGCTTGTCGACGATGCGGGTCGCGCGACGAATAATGTCCATATGCCCCTGGGTTACCGGGTCGAACGTGCCCGGATAAATCCCGATACGCGAGGCGTTTGAAGACTGTTCGTTCATTGATCTTCCGTTTTATGCGTCGGTGTCGTCTGAACCGGTTTCCACTGCCTCGCTGCCATCTTCGGCAACGACCGGTGCATCTTCGCCTGCCGCGATTTCGGCGCCTTCTGCACCTTCTTCGCCTTCAAGCTCTTCATCACCATTGTCACCCAGATTTGACAGACGTTCGACAGCAACAACCTGTTCGTCTTCGGCCGTGCGGAACAGGGTAACGCCCTGCGTTTTGCGCCCGGCAATACGGATATCATGTGTCGGCATACGAATGACCTTGCCACCATTGGTGACCATCATCAGCTCGTCGCCTTCCTCGATCACGAAGGACGCCGCGACATTGCCGTTACGTTCCGACATCTCGATATTGGCAAAGCCCTGACCGCCACGGCCCGTTACACGGTATTCATAGGCGGACGTACGTTTGCCATAACCATTTTCGGTAACCGAAAGAATCAGCTGATCACCCGCCAGAAGTTCGTCGTAACGCTCCTGCGTCAGGATTTCGAGCGGCAAAGCATCATCGGCCGAGATTTCCTCGCGGCGCAGCTTGCTTGCAATTGAAAGATACTCGTCACGTTCTTCCATTGAGGCATGGTTACCAAACAGGACCGACATCGCGATGACATTGTCTTCGTTCGCAAGGCGGATACCGCGTACACCGACCGAGTTACGGCCGGTAAAGACGCGCACATCGCCAACACGGAAACGAATGCATTTACCCATACGGGTGGTCAGCAGAATGTCGTCGTCATCGGTGCAGGTCTGAACCGCAATCAGCTTGTCACCACGATCTTCTTCAAGCTTCATGGCGATCTTGCCGTTTGATTTCACATTCACGAAATCGGCAAGGCTGTTACGGCGGACGTTACCGGTCGAAGTCGCAAACATCACATGCAGGTTTGGCCATTCTTCCTCGTCGGGAAGCGGCAGAACCGTTGTGATATATTCGCCTTCGGACAACGGCAGCAGGTTCACAAGTGCCTTACCGCGTGATTGCGGCGTACCCAGCGGCAAGCGCCAGACTTTCATCTTGTAGACCATCCCCTCGGAACTGAAGAACAGAACCGGGGTGTGGGTGTTGGCAACGAACAGTTTGGATACGAAATCTTCCTCACGCGTTGCCATACCCGAACGGCCTTTGCCGCCGCGACGCTGCGCGCGATAGGTCGACAACGGAACACGCTGGATATAGCCGGTATGCGATACGGTCACGACCATATCTTCACGGGCAATCAGGTCTTCGATGTCGTGCTCGAACTCTGCTTCAAGGATTTCACTGCGACGTTCATTGGCAAACTCGTTGCGCATTTCGGTCAGTTCATCCTTCAGGATGATCATCTTGCGTTCGCGTGAACCAAGGATATCGAGGAAATCTTTGATCTTCTCACCCAATTCGGTCAATTCGGACGCAATTTTATCGCGTTCAAGGCCGGTCAGGCGATGCAGACGCAGTTCAAGGATTGCACGCGCCTGTGCTTCGGAAAGCTTGTAATTGCCATCGTCCGATCCGACCTGGTTCGGGTCGGCGATCAGTTCGATCAGCGGCACAATATCGCCCGCCGGCCAGCTGCGTTCCATCAGTTGTTCACGTGCAATCTGCGGGTCAGCCGCGGCACGAATCAAACGGATGACTTCATCGATATTGGCAACAGCAATGCCAAGACCAACCACCAGATGGGCGCGCTCACGTGCCTTTTTCAGCAAGTGAATGGTCCGACGTGTGATGACTTCTTCGCGGAATTCAACGAATGCCTGAATGATGTCCTTCAGGTTCATCAGTTCCGGCTTGCCACGGTTCAGCGCCAGCATATTGACGCCAAACGACGTCTGAAGCGCGGTAAAGCGGAACAACTGGTTCAGAACAACATCCGCAACCGCATCACGCTTGATTTCGATAACCATGCGAACGCCCGAACGGTCGGACTCGTCACGCAGATCGGAAATGCCTTCGATCTTCTTGTCACGGACCAGTTCGGCGATCTTTTCCATCAAGGTCGCCTTGTTCACCTGGAAGGGAACTTCGGTAACAATGATGGCTTCACGGTTGGCGCGGATTTCCTCGACGTGGGTACGTGCCCGCATAACGACAGAACCACGACCGGTTTTAAAGGCCGAATGAATACCCGAACGGCCAAGGATCAGCGCACCGGTCGGGAAATCCGGACCGTGCACGAATTCCATCAGACCTTCGACGGTAATCGCCGGGTTATCGACATAGGCCATGCAGCCATCGATAACTTCGCCAAGGTTGTGCGGCGGAATATTGGTAGCCATACCAACCGCAATACCGCCAGCACCATTGACCAGCATGTTCGGAAAACGTGCCGGCAGAACCGATGGTTCCTTGGTGGTTTCGTCGTAGTTATCGCGGAAATCGATGGTTTCCTTATCGATATCGTCGAGCAGATAATGGGCGGATTTCGCCATGCGAGCTTCGGTGTAACGCATGGCAGCGGCCTTGTCGCCGTCCATCGAGCCGAAGTTGCCCTGCCCGTCAATCAGCGGCAGGCGCATGGAGAATCCCTGCGCCATACGGACCATCGCGTCGTAAATCGCGCTGTCACCGTGCGGGTGGTATTTACCCATCACATCACCAACCACGCGGGCCGATTTGCGGAATGGTTTGTTCCATTCAAAGCCGTTTTCATGCATCGCATAAAGAATACGGCGATGCACCGGCTTCAAACCGTCGCGGACGTCGGGCAGCGCACGGCTGACGATCACGCTCATTGCGTAATCAAGGTAGCTGCGGCGCATTTCCTGTTCGATGGATACCGGGATAATATCGCGGCTATCTGGATTGGTCTCTTTGGTGGACAAAAGCCGTGACCTCTTAAACTCTTGATCAGAAATGCTTCAATCGGCGTGACATATGGACATATGCCTGACCAGTGAGCCGGAAAGTATCAGGTTTGTCCGGCACAAACAATATTGACAAATCTGCCTGTCCCAGCATTAGGCACAAACCACAGAAATAATCGTATTTTAAGCAAAAATGCCCGATCCAAAGGCTACTTTTTGGCCTCGGGTGCGGTCATGATTGGTGTTGCAGGGTCGCATTCCATTTCGGCAACATCGATATCCCTAACAGGCTTTCGCCCGAAACGTATCTGCGAAACGGCAATCCCCGCCAGAATAACGCCAAGCGCAATCACGCTGGTCGGCTTGGGAACTTCGTGCAAAACAAGAAAACCGATCATCACACCAACCGCAGGCACAAGGTAATTGTTAAACACCACAAAGCTCGCCCCGGCACGCGCGATCAGATACAGGATCAGGAACATGGCAATGCCCGTCGGGAAAACCCCCAGATACAGGATCGAAAGCGCGCCGTCAGAATCCCATTCCATATTCCAGGGCTGATCAATAAACAACGCAAAAGGTGCGAGCATCAATGCGGCAAAAGTCAGAATCACCGCCGCAGATCCGACACGCGGCTGATCACGCAGATTGCGCGCCACCAGTGATGAAATCGCATAGCACACGGCTGCGATCAGAACAGCAAGTTGGAATAAAAGCTGCCCACCCAGCCCGGTCAGGGTTTCCGGCCCGACCAGAACAATCACACCGATGGTACCAAGCATCACGCCAAGCGCCTTGCCCGTCGAAAGTTTTTCATCATTCGTAACGAAATGCGCCAGTGCCACCGTTGTCAGCGGCACAACAGACATCAGGATCGCAGCCAATCCGGCATCAATTTCCGTTTCGCCATAACTGATCAGGAAAAAGGGAATAGCATTTCCCAGCAGCGCGACAAAGAAAGTTGAAATCCAAGCGCGTCGTCCCTTGGGAAGGTCGCTTTTGCGGACAAAAGCAAAGGCCCATAGCACGAGTGCGGCGACACCCAATCGTCCGGCGGCAACCACCAGCGGCGAATAGGCATGCACACCAATCTTGATGAAGGTAAACGAACTGCCCCACATCAGCGCGAGCAAAAACAGCAGCGCAAATTCACGAATTCCCGGACGTGTCATTTTCCCAGCCTATTCTTGCCATAGTTATTGGGCTTTATCGAACATAGAAAGCCAACTGACAGCGTTAGAACCAGAAAACACGAGAATCAAGAAAATAGCTGAAAAATAACCGCTACAGGCTGCGGTCAACTATCAGCGGAACACCTTATCAAATGAAAAGCAGTTTTTTAGCGTAAAACAGCCCCTCGGGTTTTGACGCAGCACAACGCCATTGCAGCGAAAAGATGAAAAAACACAATGGGCACAACTTATTTGTTGCGAATGATTTTCAGTCGCTTTATTGTGAGCGCAACAATGTGAATGGGATGCGAGCAATGAAATATGTGGATCAGGAACTGACCATCGACGAAATGCTGGCCGATCCGATCGTCCAGACATTAATGCGTTATGATGGCATTTCTGCCAGTGACGTTCGTCACACGATTGATCAGGTTTTGCAGAATCGCCTGCCACAGCGCCCGGTTCGTGTACGCGGAAGCGGTGTCCCGGCCCATGACTGGCGCCTGACGGGCCTTCGCCCGGATGCAGCATGATCCGGTCTGCTCAGGAATCGCTATCGTTCAAGGACCAGTCATAGTGATAGCCGCTGATTGGCAAATCATCGCCATGAACGCTTAACCATGTTGCGAATTCCAGCCCGGCATATCGGACCAGATGATCGGAAAATGCGGCATCGCTATCGCCAAAATCGGATCGATACCAGTCAAAAAGCGATGAAAGTTCCACCTCTGATCCATCCGAAGCCAGTTGCACCGCACGCTCGTCGCGGATAAAGGCAAGGGCCGCCTTATCAAGTTGCTCTTCAATTTCATCGGCATCATAGGCACTTGTCGCCAGCGCCGGACACCCCACCGACGCACAATTCAGCGCGTAATGAATGCGCGGATCCCGCCAGATCGGGCGTAGAATACGATGCTCGATATCATTCAGGCTAAGCTGCCTGCCCTCAATCACCAGAATCTTCTTGTCCCAAGGCCCCGTTACAAAAAGACCGGTAGCAAACAGACCCGGTGAAATATCGATGTCGCGAATGCTGTCGACCGGATAGTGATCAAGCACCACCGCAACAGTTTGCGCATTATAAAGATTGATCCAGAAGGCCATCTGCTGATCACGGCTGTAACCGTCAATCTCTATTGCCTGCATGGCCGTCAGATACTCGTGAAGCTGCGCGCGGCTTGCGGTTTTGGCGCTGGCGTAATCAAAGGCGGTAACACCTGGTGAAACCAGAACCAGATGATGATCCAGGATCGCCTGCCAGACAGAATGATTGATCATGGCATCGTTTGTATCGTCATGGACCTGCCAATCCGGCCACAGATCGGCATCCGGTGCGGCATTTGCTGTTACCGGTAGCATCGCCCAAAGAAAAATCAGCACCAGCACAAAAAAACGCATCAATTCAGCATTTCCCAAAGACCCCCCTGCACACACCTGTACCCTATGGAGCAACAACCCCTTCAGGTCACATCAAACTGCCGTGATGGCAGATCCGGCAATTATATACACTTAACTACAAGTTGATATATGATGGTCCCATGACACAAGCCGGTACAATTCAGGTTATTCCCGGCAGTGGCGGGCGATTGGGGCAGGTTATTGCCACACGCGCCCTGCACGACCCCGGGCAACAACCGGCAACCTCTGGTTCCGCCGGCCATGGTTTGGCTGTGCCACCGTCAAGGCCTGCCGCCGTTTCAATCCGCCCACTAGGGGCAGGCAGTGCCGCCAAAGCACCGGTCAATAGTGCCGCATCAATCATCACGATCATTCAGCAGCTTGATCCCCGCACCCTGCCCGGCGCCACCCCGCCTGACACCCGAAGCAGTGCCGAGCAACAACGCGAAATGCGTGAAGAAACACCTGAAAGTGCGCGCCCGCCGACAAGCAACCCGGCCCTTTTGACAGATCGGGAACGCGAGATTGTACGTGAATTACAGGCACGTGACGCCAATGTCCGAACCGAGGAAGAAAGCCACCAGACCCTTGCCGGTGCCAATGCTGGAATGATCAGTTACAGCTATACCGCAGGTCCCGACGGGCGGCTTTATGCCACCGGAGGCAAGGTCAGCATTCACCCGCTTCAGGGCCTTGACGGGATTGCGGCGATTGCCAATCAGGCCGCCATATCGCGCGCGGCATCCATGCCCGGCACATCATCGGCCGACTTCAATGTTGCGCAGGGTGCCTCACGTAATATCAGTGCGATGATCGCAACACAGGCGATTGCGGCCGCAGAAAGCTATCGCATGACCCTGGGGCTGCACGCGGCCCCGGCCAATATTGACATCACGGGCTGACCTTCATCGTAGAAGCCAAAGAAAAGGGGCCTGCTTGGCAAGCCCCTTTTGAACATGATTTGCGCAAGCCTAATCGGCATAGTGCCAGTAAATCGGGAAGCCCGGATCAAACACCGTGACGGGGCCCTCACCGGTTTCAATTCTGGCTGGGAAAGTTGCCGCCGCATCGCGTTTTTCCAGCGTGATCTTGTCGCCATTCAGCGGCAGACCATAGAATTGCGGACCATTGACCGAGGCAAAGCCTTCAAGCTTGTCCAAGGCTCCTTCTTGCTCGAACACATGCGCCAGAAGCTGGACAGTATTATTGGCGGTAAAGATACCGGCACAACCACACGTGCTTTCCTTGCGATCATCGGTATGTGGCGCTGAGTCAGTCCCCAAAAAGAATCGTACATCGCCACTTGTCGCCGCCTTGCGTAGTGCCAGACGATGTTTTTCACGCTTGGCCACCGGCAGGCAATAGAAATGCGGATGAATACCCCCAACAAGCATGGCATTGCGGTTGATAATCAGGTGATGGGTGGTGATCGTCGCACCAAGGTTCTTATCATTGGCTTTGACGTATTCAACGCCGTCTTCGGTGGTGATGTGTTCCATGATCACGCGAAGTTCAGGCAAACGCTTGCGCAGCGGATCAAGAACGCGATCGATAAACACCGCCTCGCGGTCGAAAATATCAATCTCGGGATCGGTGACTTCGCCGTGCACGCAAAGCGGAATACCAAGACTTGCCATGCGTTCCAGCACAGGCATCGCCTTGTCGAAATCGCGCACTCCACTTGCCGAATTCGTCGTCGCCCCGGCCGGATACAGCTTCAACGCCGTAATCACGCCATTTCGATATCCTTCCTCGACATCGTCTGGATTGGTGCCTTCGGTCAGGTAAAGCGTCATCAGCGGCGTAAAATCGTGCCCCTGCGGGATGACCGCGTTAATCCGGTCGCGATAAGCAATCGCATCCGCAGTCTTGACCACCGGCGGCACAAGGTTCGGCATAATGATCGCACGCGCAAAATGTTCGCTGGTTTCACCAATGACCCCTTCAAGCATCGCGCCATCGCGCAGATGCAAATGCCAGTCATCCGGACGGCGAAGGGTAATGCGATTTGTCGACATGGGGCGATCTCCTGGCAACCAATGGAATATATCTTGAGAAATTGCTGCGGTTACCTAGCAGATTGATCCGAATTTTGGAATTGCAAAGGAAGTCCAAAGTTACGATCACTCGTGTTGTGATTGAACTTCTCTGGCTTCACATTCTGCGAATTCATAAACTTCCGAAGCATATTGACGGGCATCCGAGGCAAATCGGTTCGCCTCGTCGATGAATGCGTTCAGATCATCAATATAGTTGTCTATATCGCTAAGGTACGAGTCAATTTCCCATTGGTCGCAACTGTGCTGTCCTGAATAACTGTAATTAGAAAGACAGTACGGAACTGACGGTCTTCGCAAGTAAGCACTAGGAATACTATTAAAAAAGTTTGGTTCAAAACACGATGCTATTGCAGGTTCCACAAACCCTAAACTTGTCACAAAAAGCACGAACCACTTCATTTTTGTACTGCCTACAAAGCCCAAA
>CBIHMD010000064.1:0-9538 GCA_966210655.1 uncultured Thalassospira sp. | reverse complement strand
TCGGTGTTCCGCTCGACAAATTCGACGATTGTGCAAAGAAATCCGAAGCTGACCTTCTGGCAGCCCAGGACGCCGGCGGGTTCCTTCCGTCGATGGCACATGGCATGGCGCTTCGCGGTCACCTTTCGGGTGCCATCGTTGACGTCGTGACCGCGCACTTCAACTCCGACATGCCGTCCGACGAAGCCGTCTCGCGTCTGGTCGAAGCTGTTGAACTGGCCAAAGACTAATCTCATCTGATCTGTACAGTCACATCGACTGACTTACGCGCCGGCCCCGGATATTTCCGGGGCCGGATTCCCGCTACTTTAATTTTTTGAGGCAAAGGGTATGGGGGCTTCTTCAAGCACCGAAAGCAACCTGACGGCCGGCATCCAGCGTCATCTATCCAAGATCGTTGTTGCACCGTCCTTTGCTGCGTCCCTGTTTTTCGTCTACGGGTTCATCCTGTGGACAGGCTATATGGCGTTTTCGAAATCGCGCATGCTTCCGGTCTGGGATTGGGCCGGTCTGCGGCAATACGAACGCCTGTGGCAAATGGAACGCTGGCATGTTGCCATCGAGAACCTGCTGATTTTTGGCGGTCTCTTTATTGTTATCTGCCTGATCCTCGGCTGCCTTCTGGCGGTCCTTCTTGATCAGCGCATCCGCGCCGAAGGCGTACTTCGTACAATTTTCCTTTATCCGATGGCCCTGTCCTTCATTGTGACCGGCACCGTCTGGAAATGGCTTCTCAATCCGGGCCTTGGTCTGGAAAGCATGATGCATGACCTTGGCTGGACCAGTTTCAAATTCGACTGGCTGGTCAATTCGGACATGGCGATCTACACCGTGGTGATCGCAGCCGTCTGGCAGGCATCGGGTTTTGTTATGGCAATGTTCCTTGCGGCATTGCGCGGCGTCGATCAGGACATCATTCGCGCAGCTTATATGGATGGCGCCAGCCTGCCCCGCATTTATTTCGGCATTATCATCCCGTCGATCCGTCCGGTTTTCCTCAGTGCCATTGTCGTTCTGGCCCATCTGGCCGTTAAAAGTTTCGACCTTGTCATTGCACTTACTGGCGGCGGTCCCGGTTATTCGTCGGATCTTCCGGCAACCTTCATGTACACGATGGCCTTCCAGCGCAACCAGCTGGGTGTGGGTGCCGCAAGTGCCATGATGATGCTGGCAACCGTGATGGCGATCATTGTGCCGTATCTGTATTCCGAACTGCGCGGAGGCAAGAAAAATGGCTGATATTCAGCATTACAGCCACGACGCAGGCTGGAAACACACCATACTGCGCGGGTTGCTTTATCTCGTTCTGATCCTGTTCGCCACCTATTACCTGTTTCCGCTTTTCGTGATGATTTCGACCTCGTTGAAGTCGCTTGATGAAATCCGGGAAGGCTCGCTCATTTCGCTGCCGCGCGTCATCACGTTCGATGCCTGGACCTATGCGTGGAATGAAGCCTGCGTCGGAGTCGAATGTTCGGGGATCAAAATTTACTTCTGGAACTCGGTCAAAATGGCGGTTCCGGCGGTTCTGATTTCCACCTTCCTTGGTGCGATCAACGGATATGCCCTGACCAAATGGCGTTTCAAGGGGGCGAATATCGTCTTTGCCCTGCTGCTGTTTGGTTGCTTCATTCCATTCCAGGTCGTTCTGCTGCCGATGTCACAGGTTCTGGGCACGCTTGGTCTTGCAAGTTCGACCACCGGTCTGGTTCTTGTACACGTCGTTTATGGCCTGTGCTTCACCACCCTGTTCTTCCGCAATTACTACGTTTCGATCCCGGATGAACTGGTGAAAGCAGCAACCATTGATGGCGCAGGTTTCTTCACCATTTTCTGGCGTATCATTCTGCCGATTTCGACCCCGATCATCGTGGTGTCGGTCATCTGGCAGTTTACCCAGATCTGGAACGACTTCCTTTTCGGTGCTTCTTTCGCCTCTGGCGACAATGCACCGATGACTGTCGCACTCAACAATATCGTCAACACCACGACCGGCGTGAAACAGTACAATGTCGATATGGCCACAGCCCTGCTGACCGGCCTGCCGACCCTGCTTGTTTATGTTCTGGCCGGAAAATACTTCGTCCGCGGCCTGACCGCCGGTTCGGTGAAGGGATAAGCAAATGGCATCACTCACCCTTGATAAAGTTCGCAAGGCCTTCGGTCCTGTCGAGGTTCTCAAAGAAATCAATATTGCTATTGAAGACGGCGAGTTCCTGGTTCTGGTCGGCCCGTCGGGTTGCGGTAAATCCACCCTTCTGAACCTGATTGCAGGTCTTGAAGGTTCCAGTGACGGGGAAATCCGCATCGGTGATCGCGTGATCAACGATGTGCATCCCAAGGACCGCAACATCGCGATGGTGTTCCAGTCCTACGCGCTTTACCCGAATATGACCGTTCGCAAGAACATCACCTTTGGTCTTGAAATCCGTGGTGTTTCGAATGCAGAACGCGACAAGGCGGTTGCCGATGTTGCCAAGTTGCTGCAGATCGAACCTCTGCTGGACCGCAAACCGTCCCAGCTTTCGGGTGGTCAGCGCCAGCGCGTTGCAATGGGTCGTGCGCTGGTTCGCGATCCGGATATCTTCCTGTTTGACGAACCGTTGTCGAACCTTGATGCCAAGCTGCGCGTCGATATGCGTACCGAGATCAAGAAACTGCATCAGCGTCTGGGCTCGACCATTGTTTACGTCACCCACGACCAGATCGAAGCCATGACCCTTGCCTCGCGCATTGCAGTTATGAAAGACGGCATCCTGCAGCAGTTCGATACGCCGCAGAACATCTATGAACGCCCGAACAACATCTTTGTTGCCGGCTTCATCGGTTCGCCGTCGATGAACTTCATCAATGCAACCCTCGTAAATGATAATGGCAATCTGGCCGTATCGATCAAACGCGACAATGACCCGATCATTCTGCCGCTGAAAGATGCACCAGAAAGCTATAAGGCCTATGTCGGCAAAGATGTCGTATTCGGCATCCGTCCGGAAGGCCTGACGCACAAGCGTACCGGTTCCGAGCAACCGGGCAGCCAGTATGTCAATTTCGACTGCAAGGTCGAAGTTATTGAACCGACCGGTGCCGACACCATGACGGTTGTCGAGATCGGTGGAAAGGAAATCGTTGCACGTGTCCGGCCCGACCGGGCACCGCAACCGGGTGAGATGATGACATTCTCGGCCGACATGTCTCAGATCAGTCTGTTTGATCCGGTAACGGAACTGCGGATCTGATCTTGATCGGCGGATGGTTCTGGGGGCCATCCGCCGTTCTTCTTGAAACGTAAAATAAAAACGGCCCGAATTTTCTATTCGGGCCGTTTTCTTGAAATCATGTTTTATCCACGCGCCGTGGCAACGCAATCGTGACTTCCAGTCCACGTCTGGGCAGGTTGCGTAACCTTATTGTGCCATCATGGGCATCAATGACCGTTTTCACAATCGACAGGCCAAGACCGCTGCCGCCGGTGGTCCGGGCGCGCGATCCTTCAACACGGAAAAATGGCAGGAAGACATTTTCCTGATGCTCTTCGGCAATCCCCGGCCCCTCGTCGCGAATGGAAATCAGGACGGTATCAGCCGTTGCATCCAGACTGACATAAGCACGGTAACCGTATTTCAGCGCATTCTCGATCAGGTTGGTGAAGGCACGTTTTAATGTTCCTGGCCGACAGGTCAGACGGATACTGCGCTTGTCACAAAACGAATGTGCCTCATCCCCGCCCCCAAAAACCGTATGCACCGAACTGAAACGAAGCGGTTGCGGTCCTTCAAAACTGACCGGGCGACCGAGATCGGCATAATCGTCGCAAATCGCTTCAAGAACCGATGTGAAATCGACAGTGCGTTCATCTTCCTTGTTAATCCAGTCGCCAAGAAAATCAAGCGCGTCGTTTAAAAGTCCGTCCATTTCATCAAGATCGCGCAGCACGGTTTCGCGCAGTTCGTCATTATCGATAAATTCCGCACGCAGACGAAGGCGCGTACTGGGCGTGCGCAAATCATGCGAAATCGCGGCCAGCATCCGGGTTCTGTCCCCCAGCATGCGTGAAATCCGTTCGCGCAATCCGTTATAGGCTGCTGCCATTGACCGGGCCTCGGTCGGACCGCGTTCCTCGACCGGGGGTCCTTCGACTTCATCGCCCTGACGAATGATCGCCTCAGTCAAATTTTTGAAAGGCCCGGCAAGAAGATCGGCCAAGGCGGCAAATACCGCCAGCACCGCGATAACACCGACCAGAAAAATCAGGAACACCATCGAAGGCGAAGCATAATTCGACCACAGTACCGAATGAGACAGCAGCATCCGCATGCCGGACGGCAACATGATTTCAACCCGGGCCTCAAGTCCCTGGCGCGCTATTTCGCGCGACAGACCGGCGAAAAACAGGCTGGGATTTTCGGCGGTTTCAATCAGGTCACGCTGTTCAGACCCAAGACGCCCGCGACGAAAATGTACCTTTACCGATGTCGGCCAGCCCGTATCGGCCAGACGTGCCGGCATTGCAATATGCTGTGCCGGGCGCGAAAACAGCAGAATGGTGCCGATATCATCGGGCGGCAACACACGAAGGGAAAGCCCGTCACGCGCGGCAATATCGACGACATTTCCCTTTAATTCCGGACTTTCGGCGATCAGGATCAGTTCGCGGATGGTAAAGCCCAGCGTATAGGCCCGGCTGATCCGCTCGCTGCGTTCTATGATGTATTTCGATGCAATCGAACTGATCCCGGCGATAATGACACCGCCGACCATCATGATCATAAATATGCGCCCACCCAGCGTACGGGGCTTGAATCGCCGCATATATTCGGAAAACGCACCAATCTGATCTGCCATGGATCGAATTCCTAGACGGTCCTCGTATCGGCACAGAACTGATAGCCGATCCCGCGCACTGTTTTGATCAGTTTGGGGTTTTTAGCATCTTTTTCAATTTTCCGGCGCAGACGGCTGATCTGGATATCGATGCTGCGATCAAACGGGATCGAGCTTTGACCGCGCACGATATCGACAAGCTGTTCGCGCGAAAGCGCACGCTTGTTATGCTTTACCAGTGCCAGCAGCAGGGAAAATTCCCCGGTCGACAAATGCACCGCAACATCATCCAGATCACGCAATTCGCGCGATCCGATATCAAGCGTCCAGTCAGCAAACAGGATTTTCTGACTTTTTGCTTCTTCGTGATGAACCTGCGTCACCGTTCCGGTTTCAAATCGGCGGAAAACAGCCCGAATACGTGCCAGCAACTCGCGCGGATTGAAAGGTTTGGTCAGATAGTCATCTGCACCAAGTTCAAGACCAAGAATACGATCAGTATCCTCGCCCACCGCCGTCAGCATGACAATTGGCACCTTCGAATTGCGACGCACATCGCGACACAGCGCAAAACCGTCGTCACCGGGCAGCATGATATCGAGGATCACCAGATCGATATTCCAGTCGCGAAGCGCGCGATGCATCTCCGCCCCGTCGGAAACGGTGGTGATGCGAAACCCGTGCTGGAGCAGGAATTTTTTAAGGAGCTTCTGGATTTCCTGATCGTCATCAACGACCAGAATATGAGGTTCACGTCGCGTACTCAGTCTCCGCCTCCCTTCGGTCGACAGGTCCGAGACCGGACCGTGGCGCGGAGTTTAGTGCATATTGTCACGGGATTGAACCATTTTACCAAGTACCGGACACAATTGAAAAAGCCGAGGTAAAAATCCCCGGCTTTTCATGTAAAAACTGTTTGTATGCAGCAGCTTAAAAACCTATTTCAGGTCATAAACCTTTGTGCTGCCCGATACTTCGCTTGCCACGATCAGCATCGCATTGCCGGTCGGACTATCCTTTGCTTCGACAAACAGCATGCCTTCTGGTGCAAGCTCGCCCGCAGTGTCTGCTTCCGGGTTGCCGGAATAACGGCGGTCTGAATGATAGGTCACGAATTGCGGGTTGGTCGGATTGGTCAGGTCATAGACCATAAATCCACCCTGACGTTCCAGACCGATGAAGGCATAAGGCGTACCATTGACATAACCGGTTGCCAGACCTTCGGGTTCCGGCCCCTTGTCATCCGAACGATCATCACGGCTATAGTTTTCGGTGTCCGATGCGTTGAAAACTCTCCCGTAATTGGCCGCCATGAACTGTTCGAACTTGTCACCGCTGTCAAAAACCATGTCGCCGTTTGCATCAAGGACCGAGAACGAACGTGCACCATAGCTGTAGATCACGTCGAAATCGCCGTCACCATCTGTATCTCCCTGTGCAGTGGTCGTTTTCAAACGGCCCAGATTTTCATCCCTCTGCAGGAAGGAAGCATTCGGGAAGGCAACCGGATCGAGGGTGAGCTTTCCGACGCGGGTTTCCTCACTATAGCCATCATAGTCGCGGGAATCACCCTCGTTTGCGGTCAGGACCCACGTCTTGCCATTGATATCGATTGTATCAATCGTGTCGGGCATATACATGCCCATAACCGGCCAGGTACGGATGTTGATTTTGCCGTCTTTGTCGCTGGCATCAAACGCATTGACCGAATGGTCCTTGAATCCAAGACCGGCAACCCGGACAACGTGTGCGGCCTCAATATCAATGATGGCCACCGCGTTGTTTTCCTGAAGCGAAACATAGGCGGTTTTGCTGTCTCTCGAGACGGCGATATATTCCGGCTCGATATCCTGTGCCACGGTCGAGGTGCCCGGGTTCGATGTCCGCATACCATAAGGCAGATCAGCATCATTCAGGAAGCTGAAGGTCACATTGCGAACGTCCGCATCGGTCAAATCGGCAAGATTACCCGATACCGGAATGATAGAAATGCTGCCTTCCGGATCATTGTCAAATGCGCCATTCGGTTCGCCTTCGTTGGCGATCAAAACATATTGGCCGTCCGGAGTAAATTTGATCATGTCAGGCAACGCACCGACGGTGACTGCAGCAATGAATTCGCCGTCCGTGTTAAAGAACACGGCCTTACCCGGTGCCTGTTTGTCTTCGTTCTCGACAGCTGCGGCAACGATATCGCCATGGATGTCAACGCTGTTTGCGATATTACCCCAGGCTGCAAGCTCGATAGAACCAAGTTTGGCAAGTTCGTCGGGGTTCGACATATCAAGAATATCGATAACCTTTTCGCTACCATTCACAACGAAAATGCGTTTGCCTGCCACGTCGAAAGCCGGGATTTCAGCCGCACCTTCTTCGAAAATGCCGGTGCGATATTCGCCCATCGGCACAATCGAAAGCGGTTTGGCTGCTGGTGATGCCGTATCGACTGTCATTGTCATATTGTTTGAATTGGTTGCCGTGCCGCAAGCACCGAGAAGCACAGACATCGCCACAGTCGCCATTAAAGAATAACGCATAATTTCCCCTGATACCGGTTTAATCGTGGCAGATAACCTGCTGATAACACGTAACAGTTTGATGACTTCACCGTGACAGTTTCATAAATATCTATAGACACGGATTTCGCATCAATCCCCGAACCAAGAGACTTCACCCGAAGGCACGAAAGGCGGTGCTTTATGTTACAAACACCGCCTTTCGTTACCGTCAGTTCGCCAACCGTTTGGCTTAACTGCGAAGAGCCTGCAACTGACTGATCAGGCCAGCCGTCGATGCATCGCGCGCATCAGCCGTTTCATTCCCCTGCACCATTGGTAGCAATTCCCTGGCGAGCTGCTTTCCAAGCTCAACGCCCCATTGGTCATAGGAATTAACGTTCCAGATAATCCCCTGAACAAAGATTTTATGTTCATACATCGCAACCAACCGCCCCAGCGTGAAGGGATCAAGCTGCTTGTAAAGGATCATGGTGCTGGGCTTGTTCCCGGCAAAGACTTTTTGCGGAGCCAGGATATCAATCTCGGCCGGGGTCAGATTACCACCGGCAAGTTCATCGCGGACTTCCGCCTCTGTCTTGCCCAGCATCAGGGCTTCGGCCTGTGCAAAGCAGTTTGCGACCAGTTTGTCATGGTGGTTCGATAACGGGTGCAGGGCATTCGCCGCAACGATGAAATCAACCGGGATCAGTTCCGTGCCCTGATGGATCAGCTGATAAAAGGCATGCTGGCCATTGGTGCCGGGTTCGCCCCAGATGATCGGACCGGTTTCATAATAGATCGGCTTGCCATCACGGGTAACGGATTTGCCGTTACTTTCCATATCGGCCTGCTGCAAATAAGCTGGCAACCGCGAAAGATGCTGGTCATAAGGCAGGATTGCCTGACTGGATGCGCCCATAACATTGCGATACCAGATCCCAATCAATGCCAGCGTTACCGGAATATTCCGGTCAAGCGGCGCAGAACGGAAATGGTTATCCATCGACTGTGCGCCACGCAGCAACTCTTCGAATTTCTCGTAACCGACCGCAAGAATGATCGGCAATCCGATAGCTGACCAAAGACTGTATCGCCCACCAACCCAGTCCCAGAAACCAAATGCGTTGTCGGTATCGATGCCGAATTCGGCAACCTTGTCCAAGGCGGTCGACACCGCAACAAAATGCTTGGCAACTGCCCCCTCGTCTTTCAGCAAACCAACCAGCCAGTCACGCGCGGAATAGGCATTGGTCAGGGTTTCGTCGGTCGTGAAGGTTTTGGACGCAATGATGAAAAGCGTCGTTTCCGCATCAAGGCCTTTCAGCGTATCAACGATATGTGCGCCATCGACATTGGAAACGAAATGGCAGCGAATGCCGTCGATATGATACGGACGAAGTGCCTCGTTCACCATGACCGGCCCAAGGTCGGAACCGCCAATCCCGATATTGACGACATCGGTAATCGCCTTGCCGGTATGGCCCTTCCAGTCGCCGGTATGGACACGCGCGGCAAACCGTTTCATACGTGCCAAGACGTCCTTGACGTCGGGCATAACATCCTTGCCGTCGACCATCACCGTATTGCCATCCAGATTGCGAAGTGCCGTATGAAGAACCGCGCGATTTTCGGTGACATTGATCCGGTCACCGGCAAACATCCGTTCGCGCCAGCTTTCGACATTGGCCGTTTCCGCCAATTCACGCAGTGCTGCCATCACATCATCGGTGATCAGGTTTTTCGAATAATCGACAAACAGATCATCCTGCGTAACGTGGAAACGGTCGAACCGTGCAGGATCATCGGCAAAGGCTTTGCGCAAATTCAGGTTCTTGGAAACTTCAGCGCCCAGTCGATCAAGCTTTTCCCAGCAGGTCGTCAGATTTTCTGTGGACATTCCACCCTCGGCTTCAAACAGATAGCAAACAATATCGGCGTCATGTCAAAACACTAACACGCCGATACGACCATTTGTGGGACAGTTTGTGGGACATTTTGATGGCAATCCGGCGGGAACAGGACTGCCATCGCATGAATCTTAACCGGGAAATCAGTTCACGGAAAGAAATTCCGAAACCTGTTGCTCGGTCGGAAGGGCTGCAATCGCACCACGTTTGGTTGCGGTAATGGCCCCGACCGCATTGGCAAAGCGACAGGCGGCTTCGACCTTTTCCGCGGATTTTAACAATTCCGGATCTTTGAGCAAACGAGACAGGAAG
>CBIHMD010000063.1:0-9674 GCA_966210655.1 uncultured Thalassospira sp. | reverse complement strand
CTCCTGATCATTGCCCTGTTCCTAAGCCCGATAGGTGTGGTCCCGATCGGGTTAATTCCGGTCCTTGATCCGGAAACCGGCTGGCGACTGTTCCATCTGGGCAGTCCGAAAACCGTGGCGGCTGTTCCCGGTTCCGAACGCGAACTTCAGGAAGAAATCGCCAAGGGCGTGCGCGACGTTGAAGAACGAACCCGTGCCGAACAGGAAGCCCTTGCCAATGCCAATACGGATCAATCCGACGAACCGCAGAACCCCGAAGACATTGCCAAACAGCTTGAAGGCGTTGCAGATCTGGTGGGAACACCGGGGCAGGACGGCACAACCGATGGCAGCACGTCACCGACGCCCGAAGAACTTGCCGCCCTTGCCGAGGAAGGCGCACTTGATCAGCCCATAGAGCCAGATCCCCTGCGCCCGGCCCCCATTCCCGGTCTGGATGAGGAAGGCAGTTTCGGGCGCATTCCGCGCATTGCCGATGATGGCACGACACCGTTTGATGCCTACAAACGTCCCTTTGACGTGGTTGAAGGCCAACCTTATGTCGCAGGCCGCAATCGAAGATTTGCCGCTGAACATCTCACTTGCGCTGTCCCCCTATTCGAACAATCTGCCAGAGGTCGCGGCAGATGCACGTGCGATGGGCCACGAGGTGTTTTTGCAGTTGCCGATGGAGCCCATCGACTTCCCGCTATCCGATCCCGGCCCGCGAGCGCTTCTGACCAGCCTGCCAGAAGGTGAAAACCTTGTCCGGTTGGAATGGCTGTTAGCACGGTTCCCCGGTTATGCTGGCGTCGTCAGCTATCTTGGTTCGAAGTTCGGCAGCCTTGATAGTGCCATTCGCCCGGTTATCGAGTTTATCGACCGGACGGGACTGATGTATATCGAAGGGACCAGTTCCGGTTCCATCAGCCTTGGTGCACAACTAGCATCCAATACAGACAGTCCGAATGCCGTTGGCAACATCATGATCGATGAAATTCCGAGCCGCCGCCAGATTGACGCACGGTTAAACGATCTGGTGGAGCAGGCAAAAAGCAACGGCGTTGCCATCGGGATCGCACAATCCTATCCGGTCACCATTCAGCGCCTGCGCAACTGGTCGGCACGGCTTGCGCGTCAGGGGGTTCAGCTTGTACCGGTTTCGGCACTTGCCGGAATGCAGGTCACGCCGCAATCTGCCGACGAAGCCGAAGCCGCCCGCCGCGAAGCTGCACAGGCTGAAGCACGTGCGCAGCAGAATGCCGCCCCGGAAGATACCGGCGACGGTGCAAACGAAACAATCGAGAATTGACGGCATAGCTGACGCGCAAACGCCGACAAGGGGGTAAACATGGCCAAGAAATCAGGCAGCAAGTCAAAGAAAACGGCCAGTCCGGACAAGGATCAACCGACCGGGGATAACGGCAGAGCTGGTAAAACCGACTTGGCGGCAGATGATCTGCCCTATCGTCCGTGTGTCGGCATTGCGTTGTTCAATGATGAAGGCCAGGTCTGGATCGGCAACCGGATCGGGTTTGAAGGTGCGTGGCAGCTTCCGCAGGGCGGCATAGACGAGGGTGAAACCCCAGAACAAGCCGCCTTTCGCGAACTGTCCGAAGAAATCGGGACCGGCAAGGCTGAAATCGTCGCTGAAACACCCGACTGGCTTACCTATGACCTGCCCGATCACCTGATCGGCAAGGCGTTTGGTGGCAAATATCGCGGCCAGAAACAGAAATGGTTTGCCATGCACTTTACCGGCAAGGAAAAACATATCAAAATCGATGTGCCCCATCCCGAATTCGATGCTTGGCGCTGGACTGATTTCTGTACGCTGCCCGATCTGATTGTTCCGTTCAAAAGACCGGTTTATTTGCAACTTGTCGAAATCTTTCGTGATGTACCTCAAAGAATTCGCAATTTGGGCACGGTATAAGGCACCGGTTATTGCCTGAAATCGATATACATCAGAAGTTTGGAGGAGTTCCAAGATGGGTGCGGATCGCTTGATCTTCGGTGTTCTGACGATCGCGGTGGGTCTTTTCGGCCTGTTTTATGCCTCGGGATCGCTTGACGCGTATTCTTATTTCATTGGTCTGGCACTGTTCATCGGTGCGGTGCTGTTCATGTTCCAGTTGATCAAGGGACATTACGACCAGCAGGAAAAAGAACAGCACAAATAAGCGTCCGAGCACCGAAAACGCCTTTATGGTTTTCTTTCAGGATCGTGCGCGGTATGGATCAGAGTATGAGCAATACACACTGGGATCCCGTTCGGTATGGTCTGTTTGGCGATGAACGCCGTCGTCCGGCCATTGATCTGATTGCCCGTCTGCCCAAACCGGCGGACGGTTTTGTGCCACGTCACATTGTCGATCTTGGCTGTGGGCCCGGGTCGATTACCGCCTTGCTGGATCAGGCCTATCGCACGCCGGACAATGCCGACATACGGATTGCAGGTATCGATTCGTCATCCGAAATGCTGGAAACAGCCCGCAAACGCGACGAGCATATCGACTGGCAACAGGCCGATATCGCGCAGTGGGAACCCGATGCACCGGTCGATATCATCTTTTCCAATGCTGCCCTACACTGGGTCCCCGAACATGCCAAACTGTTTCCCCGCCTGACCACGTTTTTGCGACCGGGCGGGTTGTTGGCCGTTCAGGTGCCGAACAATTTCCTTGCTCCAAGCCATCAGTTGATTGGCGAAGCCGGGATTGAATGGCGCGACGCGGTGTCCGAGGCAACCGGACAAATCCGGATCATGCGACCCGGTGATTATTTCGACGTGCTGTCAGCCGATTGCGATGCCATCGACCTTTGGCAAACCCAGTATTGTCATGTATTGCGGGGCGACGACCCGGTGTTCGACTGGACATCGTCAACCGCATTGCGGCCGGTTCTGGCGACCCTGCCCGACGATGACGCACGCGCCGCATTTTGCGAAAAATACAAAACCCGCTTGAAACAGGTCTATCCCCCGCGTGATGATGGTATCACGCTGTTTCCGTTCAATCGGTTATTCATGATCGCCCGCAAGCGCGACGCATAAGTCCGACGCGCAAGTCTCTATTGACGGGCATCCCAAGGAGCAATCCATGCCCGCCTTTCGCGATCATTTTATTCCCTGCTGTGGTTATGAAATTCATGTCCGGACATGGGGAAACCCGGATAAGCCCGCCCTTGTCATGAGCCACGGACTGGCGCGACTGGCCGATGATTTCGATCATGTCGCCCCGCAGTTTGCCGATGATTATTTCGTGCTGTGTCCGTCCATGATTGGACGCGGGCTTTCGGGATGGGCCAAAAATCCCGAACGCGAATACACCCTGCCCTTTTATGTCGCCCAGACTTTCGAGATGCTGGAACATTTCAGGATTTCCAGTTGCAACTGGATCGGTACATCCATGGGCGGTCTGATCGGGCTTGCTGTTACCGCGGAGGCAGCAGGATGGATCGAAAAGCTGGTCTTAAACGATATCGGGCCGGAACTTGACCCGGCGGCGGTGGCGCGGATCAAATCCTATGTCGGCACAACGCCCGAGTTCGAGACAATTCATGATGTCGAAGAAATCGTAAAACTGGTCTATGCGCCCTTCGGGATCACGGATGACGCCACCTGGTCATTTATTTCTGCACGTTCCGTCCGACGGATGCCGAACGGAAATTTCATGATGCATTACGATCCTGAAGTCATGCGCGTCTTTGCCGAACATATTGATTCCTTTGATGCCTGGGACCAATTCAACGCCCTTTCATGCCCGGTGATGCTGATCAGTGGTGCCAAATCTGATCTGATCCCACCCACCATCGTAGAAAAAATGCGGGAACAAAAACCGGAAATGCCGGTTTTAACAGTAGCAAATTGCGGTCACGCACCCCACTTGAATGACGAGGAACAGATAAAAGCCATCAAGGCGTTCTTCACCGACTGATAAAGCCGGGACCGGAAACATCCAGTATTTGTTCGCACAAGGGGATGTGCACCAACTGGGATCAGGCTGTCGGGATACGAGGCATGAATGTATCACGTCCAATGATGTGGCCGATTGCAAGCCTTGCAATTGCCGTGATGGCAAGCGGGTTTTCGCAAACGGCCCAAGCACAGTCGACACTGCCTGCCACGCCAGACGTAACCGGCGTGACGATTGGCTTGCCCAAAATTGATAGTTCCCCAAATTCACTGGTTCCCGGTATCTTGCCGCCCCCATCCCCGCGCGGCATGCGCAATTATTTCTCCACGCGCAGCAATCGCGGAATCGTTCTGGGCGATCCCGCCAAGGATTCCGAAGGTGACCAATCCCTTTTCTGGCTTGAAATGGACAGTCAGCCGACATCAAGCAACGGTATTGCGGCACAGCTTGGGATCGGTTATGCGCCGCGTCCCGATCTTGGCTTTGCCTTCGGCCCGGTTTTCGAGCTGAATGGCCCGATTGGTCAGAGTGCCGGCATTGGATCGGGCAATGATTACGATGTGACGCCAACCCACCGTCCCGGTGGCGTTTACAGTCAAAACTTTTCAAGCAATCCCGGCAATCCCACCGGAACAGATGATGCAGGCATTGCCGCAAGCCTTTCCTATATGCCGTTTCAGGATATCTGGATCGGATTGCACGGGCGTGTAACCAGCGACCTTTCATCAGGCCCGAATGCCGCCGCACCCGACCGGTTCGATGCGATGCTTGGCCTGACGGCGGGTTATCGTCTGGAATTCTGAACCCGTTTTGCGCCAATCCTGCACGCGATGCTCAATTACCCTTTTGTCGGCCCGAACGAGGCTGTATGACTCGTAGAAGGCTCATCAGGGAAAGACGACACGCAGCATGACCACGACGCCAGTACCGACAGAAGGCCCGAATGCCGACCCGTTTTCCGCCTGCAATGCCCTTGCGGCTGCGAAGAACGCCAATCTGTATCGTGCCGCCATGCGGCTTGGCCCGGAACGGCAACGCTTCTTTCTGGCGGCCTATGCATCGATGCGGGTGATTGACGATATTGTCGATGACGGGTTTCTGGAACTGACCGATCATGAACGCGACTATGCCCGCGAAGATACCCTGATTGCGATTGATCAGTGGCAGCAGCAAATCCAAGCCGCCAAGATCGATGGCGACAATCCCCATCCCGAAAGCGGCCCATTAAGTCAGCAGGTGTTCGACGCCCTTCGCCTGACACTGGGGCGAAGCGATCTGGAAGTTGATCCGTGGGTTGATCTGGCCGACGCCCTGCGCCGTGATGTGGCCGAAGACCCGATGGATGAATGGGACGATTTCATCGCCTATTGCGAGGGGGCAACCGCAGCCCCGGCATCTATTTTCGTCTATCTGCTGTCGGCACGTTTTGATAGCGAGGTCGGATATACATCGCCGCTCAGCAATCCGCCGTTATATCACGCGCGCGACATGGCGATTTTCTGTTATGTCGTGCATATCCTGCGTGACCTTCCCGACGATATCAAAGGCCCGGACAGGCTGGTGACGATACCGGGTGAAATCCTGATTGCCGCCGATATCACGCTTGGCGAAATCCGCAATGCCATCGGGCAGAAGAAATATGACGATCTGGATCGGCTGGGTTCAATCCTTCTGGAACTGGCGTGGGAACATTTTGAAACCGGCCAGGCACGGTCAGCAGAACTTCTGGCGATCCTTGACCCAGAAGAAACCGACACCCTGTCGCGCCTGTTTGCCGTCTATATCGAACTGGCCAGTGCGATGATGGATAATGGCTATGCGGCATTCCTGAAAGACCGCGAAACAATCATCGCCCAAACCGCAGGCAACAGCCTGCCCGGATAACAAAACCCCGCCAATCGGCGGGGTTTTGCATTTGATATTTGATGTCAGCAAAGGTACGGATCAGCCACACAAGGCGGCAACACCCGGCAATTCTTTGCCTTCAAGCCATTCAAGGAAGGCACCGCCTGCGGTCGAGACATACGAAAAATCCTGATCCGCATCGGCATGACGGAGGGCTGCAACCGTATCCCCACCACCCGCGACAGACAGAAGTTTACCGGCCTTGGTCAGTTTTGCCGCCTGCTGTGCCACTGAAACGGTGGCCGTATCGAAAGGCACGATTTCAAAAGCCCCCAACGGGCCGTTCCAGACCAGCGTTTCACAAGACTCGAGGCGTTTGTTCAGATCGACAATGGTTTTCGGACCGGCATCAAGGATCATGCCATCGGCATCGACATCGTTGATGTCGGAAACCGTGTGATCTGCGTGCGCCTTAAATTCCTTGGCGACCAGGCCATCGACCGGCAGGACGATTTCGCAATTGGCGGCTTCGGCCTTGGCAAAAATTTCGCGTGCGGTCTCCAGAAGGTCGTGCTCGCACAGTGATTTGCCAACATTGACACCCTTGGCCGCAAGGAAGGTATTGGCCATACCGCCGCCGATCACCAGCTGATCGACCTTGGCAACCAGATTGCCAAGCAGATCCAGCTTGGTTGAAATCTTGGCACCGCCGACAATCGCCATTACCGGATGTTTCGGCGCTTCAAGTGCATTGCCAAGCGCTTCAAGCTCGGCCTGCATCAGACGACCGGCATAGGCCGGAAGCTTTCGCGCCAAGCCCTCGGTCGAGGCATGGGCACGGTGCGCACACGAAAACGCATCATTGACATAGATATCGCCAAGCTTTGCCAGTTCGGCCACAAAGACCGGATCGTTCTTTTCTTCTGCGGAGTGATAACGAAGGTTTTCCAGAACCGCGATTTCACCGTCCTTGAGGCTGTTCACAACGTCTACGGCGGCAGCACCAATGCAATCATCGGCAAATTTCACCGGACGACCAAGCTGTTTGGCCAACGCATCGGCAACCGGTTTAAGCGACATTTCGGCAACGCGTTCGCCCTTGGGGCGGCCAAAATGGGTAATCACAACCAGTTTCGCACCGGCATCGGCCAGTTCGATCAGCCCCGGAACCGTCCGTTCGATGCGGGTGGTATCGCCCACAACGCCGTCTTTCATCGGAACGTTAAGATCAGCGCGCAGCAAAACGCGCTTGCCAGCGACATTGACACCGTCAAGCGTATTGAAGTCAGCCATTATCTGAACCTGCTTTTGAGTTTAACAAAAGACGGGAGGGGGCGTCCCGACATGGGTTGAACGAAGAACCCGTTTGCGCCTGTTTTGCCTTACAGACAGACATTTCGCAAGCCCGGAACCCGTTCATAACGACACCGGCCCGTCATGTCGTTATGCGGGCCAGATCAAAAGTTCGATCAATGCTGTCCCAGAAGGGAGCCATGCAAAAAGCCCGAGAAGCTGGTCGCAACCGGCCCGGTCATCAGAACATGATCATCAGGCAGCCATTCGATGGTAAGCGGCCCGCCATCCAGAATGATTTCGGTTTTCCGACCCGTCAAACCACGACGCGCGCCCGCAACACCCGCCGCACAGGCACCCGTGCCACATGCGCGCGTCACACCGACACCGCGTTCCCAGACACGCATGCGTATCCGGTCTTCGCCGATGATGCTGCAAACCTCGATATTGGCGCGTTCGGGGAACATTTCGTGATGTTCAAGGACGGGTCCAAGTTTTTCGATATCAATCGCCTCGGCATCATCAACAAAAAACACCGCATGCGGATTACCGACATTAACACCAACCGCATCCGAAAGACCGCCCAAAGACAACGGGATATGGTTGGTATCCACGGCCTGACCCAGCGGAATATCGCGCCAGTCCAGCCTGACCTGCCCCATATCGACGGTCACACGGCCATCGGCCAGTCCATTGGCATCAAGCAAACCGACAACGGTTTCAATAATGACATCCTTGCGGCCCAATTCACCCATGACGATGTTGGCGACACAGCGCGTGGCATTGCCGCAGGCCTCTACCTCGCCCCCGTCATTATTGCGGATGCGCATGAAAGCATCGGCAAGGTCATCACGTGCCGGTTCGATCACGATCAACTGGTCGCATCCGACACCGGTTTTGCGATCGGCAATGCGGGCGGCGGTTGCGTTATCAAGATCAAGCACAGCGGGATCGCGTCGTCCGTCAAAGACAACGAAATCATTTCCCAGACCATGCATTTTGACAAAAGGAATACCGTTCATAACCGCCTTATAACGGTGTCAGCGGATGCCGTCCACCAAAGTCAATGTGATCAAGGGTGTTTGGCGGGGGCACAATAACGGATTTTACGCGGCACGAACCCGGCCCCGCTGAAATAGTGACGCAGGCGTTCTTCCATTTCGCCAAGCGATACATGCACCGCCGCACAGTGATGATCGCGAACCAGCCGGTTCATTGCATCACGCATCGCATCAAGCACATAGGGGCGCGACACGATTTCAACCGCCATGACATTGTCGACATGCAGGACAAGCCCCTCGGCAATATCGTCACGCACCTGATAGGAAAACAGGCCGTGGATATAGCCCCGTTCATTGGCAATCACGATGATACCGCGCGGGCGCTGCCAAAGAATATCGTCGCATCCGGCCCCGATCATGCTGTTGCCGCGATCAGAGCAGAATTCGGCAACAAATTCACGCCAGCGTTCAAATGTAAGACCGGTTTGCATCATCTGCACGAGCGGAAAGGTCATATCCGCCGTGAGATGCGTTAAGGGCCGTGCCTGATAGGTTGCTGACATGATTGGCGCTCTTCTTGCGATTTGTCAGCGATCATGCCGCAAAGATTTCACACCCACCTTGACCTGCATCAACATCTTTACAGCCCCAAACGCGCATAAACACACTTAGCAATCAATTGTCCCGCAACGCGGGCGAGCTTTGCCTGAAGATTGAAAGACACGGAGTTTTTACACGCCGGTATTGACGTGGATCAATGGCGCGAAAGGCTTCTGCCCGCATAATCATCAGACAATCGAAAGCCTCGTCCGTTTTGCCTGTGACGCCGCAAAAAAAGCGCATCACAGAATCGGCGGGGCTTTTGGTGCAGGTGACAGGGGAATGGCATGTGCCGCACCCGGTCACCGCCGGGACTGATGGAGTTGCCTGATCGGATCGGGGACAACTCACCCGAACACCTTGAACGGGAGTCAAGCATGAGCCAGGGGAGCATGGCACAGACAGCATCAACGCCAGTTGCTGTCGATTACAATATGGACGTTGTGCGCTGGGGCGCACTGGCGACCGTATTCTGGGGCGTCGTCGGATTTCTGGCGGGCGATTTAATTGCCTGGCAGCTCGCATTTCCGGCGCTTAATTTCGATAACGAATTCCTGAATTTCGGACGTCTGCGCCCGCTGCATACATCGGCGGTGATTTTTGCCTTTGGTGGCAACGCCCTTCTGGCAACGTCATTCTATGTGGTGCAACGGACCTGCCGCACGGCACTTTACGGTGGTAAGGCGCTTCCGGCGTTTGTTTTCTGGGGCTATCAGCTGTTCATCGTCATGGCCGCACTTGGCTATGTCATGGGGGTTACCCAAGGCCGTGAATATGCCGAACCGGAATGGTTTGTTGATATCTGGCTGACCGTGGTCTGGGTTGCGTATCTTGCCGTTTTCGTCGGCACGCTGCTTAAACGCACGGAACCGCATATCTATGTGGCGAACTGGTTCTATCTGGCCTTCATCGTCACGATTGCGATGCTGCATCTGGGCAACAATCTGGCGATCCCGGTTTCCTTCATGGGAACTAAATCCTATTCGATGTTTTCGGGGGTTCAGGACGCGCTGACGCAGTGGTGGTATGGCCATAACGC
>CBIHMD010000062.1:0-9708 GCA_966210655.1 uncultured Thalassospira sp. | reverse complement strand
CTTGCTCAAACGCAGCATGACCAAACCGGTCATAGGCAGCACGCTTTTCCTGATCTTTCAGGACTTCATAGGCTTCGTTGACTTGCTTGAATTTTACTTCGGCTTCGGTATCGCCCGGATTTTTATCCGGATGATACTTCATCGCCTGTTTACGATAGGCGCCTTTAAGCGTGGCTGCGTCGGCATCTTTGCCAACACCCAACAGCTCGTAATAATCTTCTTTCGCCATCTGTAACTCCGAAACACGGTCGGGCCGTTCCCGCAATTATCTGCGTCCGGAACGGCCCGATTTTTATTTACAGGGCGTCGTTCAAGACGACCTCTGCGGTCGCCTTACTTGTCTTTTTTGCTGTCATCGACTTCTTCAAAGTCGGCGTCAACAACACCATCATCGGCCTGGGCAGATGCATCAGCAGCTTCACCTTCGCCACCTTCTTCTGCCTGCTGTGCCTGATACATGGCTTCGCCAAGTTTCATTGCAGCCTGCTGAAGTTCATTAACCTTCGTGGTGATCGCTTCCGGATCTTCGCCGTCCTTGGCTTCTTTAAGCGCCGAAAGAGCGTCTTCGATCATCGATTTCGCACCGGCATCAACCTTGTCACCGTGTTCGGCAAGGTTTTTCTCGGTCGAATGGATGACGGCCTCCGCCTGGTTGCGGGCTTCGACAAGCGCTTTGCGCTTTTTATCGGTTTCCGCATTGGCTTCGGCGTCCTTGACCATTTTTTCGATCTCGTCATCGCCAAGACCACCAGATGCCTGAATGCGGATCTGCTGTTCCTTGTTGGTCGCCTTGTCTTTGGCAGACACGTTAACGATACCGTTGGCATCAATGTCAAAGGTCACTTCGATCTGCGGAACGCCACGCGGTGCCGGCGGGATACCGACCAGATCGAACTGGCCAAGCATCTTGTTGTCAGCAGCCATTTCACGTTCACCCTGGAAGACACGGATGGTCACAGCCGTCTGATTGTCTTCCGCGGTCGAGAAAGTCTGCGACTTGCGGGTCGGGATCGTGGTGTTGCGGTCGATCAGTCGGGTGAATACGCCACCAAGGGTTTCGATACCCAGCGACAGCGGGGTAACGTCAAGCAGAAGAACGTCTTTGACGTCACCCTGCAGGACACCACCCTGAATGGCGGCACCAAGGGCAACAACTTCATCCGGGTTCACACCTTTGTGCGGTTCACGACCAAAGAACTCTTTAACGCGTTCCTGAACCTTCGGCATACGGGTCATACCGCCAACCAGAATCACGTCGTCGATTTCACCTGCGGTGATACCGGCGTCTTTCAGGGCCGCCTTGCACGGGGTCATCGTGCGTTCGATCAGGTCACCAACGAGGCTTTCAAGCTTCGCCCGCGACAGCTTGATGTTCAGGTGTTTCGGGCCTGATGCGTCAGCCGTGATAAACGGCAGGTTCACTTCGGTCTGCATCGACGAGGAAAGCTCGATCTTGGCTTTCTCGGCAGCCTCTTTCAGGCGCTGAAGTGCCAGACGGTCTTTACGCAGGTCGATCTGCTGTTCTTTTTTGAACTCGTCAGCAAGGTAATCGATGATGTTTTTATCGAAGTCTTCGCCGCCAAGGAAAGTATCGCCGTTCGTCGACTTAACTTCAAAGACACCGTCACCGATTTCGAGAACCGAGACGTCAAAGGTACCGCCACCAAGGTCATAAACGACCACGGTGCCACCATCTTTCTTGTCCAAACCATAAGCCAGTGCTGCTGCGGTCGGCTCGTTGATGATGCGTTTGACTTCAAGACCGGCAATTTTACCGGCGTCCTTGGTTGCCTGACGCTGGCTGTCGTTGAAATATGCCGGAACGGTAATAACGGCTTCGGTTACCGGCTCACCCAGATGGGCTTCTGCGGTTTCCTTCATCTTCTGAAGCACCATGGCTGCGATCTGGCTCGGTGCCATTTTCTCGCCATTGACTTCAACCCATGCGTCACCATTCTCGCCCGCGACAATTTTGTACGGGACAAGGTCTTTATCTTTTTCGACTTCCGGGTCGCCGTAACGACGGCCGATCAAACGTTTAATCGCAAACAGGGTGTTTTCCGGGTTGGTCACAGCCTGACGTTTCGCAGGCTGACCGACAAGGCGCTCACCATCATTGGTGAAAGCAACCATCGACGGAGTGGTACGGGCACCTTCGCTGTTCTCGATCACGCGGCCTTCTTTGCCGTCCATGACTGCGACGCAGGAGTTGGTGGTGCCAAGGTCGATACCGATAATCTTGCCCATAGTAAGTTCCTCTTTTAGCGGCCGGTCCGTCCCGCAGCCTTCACGTTCTAAGCGCTGCGCAGGACCTCCTGGGACCAATGGTTGTAATAGTCTCAAATTTCGTGGGGTAATTACCCCGCGCACCTATATATGAAAGTCATCAAAAACTCGCAAGCGGTGAAAACGGGGAATCTCGGGTGAATTTTACTCTGAAACGCGGAATCCGATCTCCGGAACCCGTTCCGGAAGCAATTTCACAACCAAAATTGCATCTTTCCAGACTGTTTTTGCAATTAGTTATGGGGAAATTCACTCAAAGCATATCGGGATTGCCGAGACTGCAAAGCCGCTTGGAAAGTGGCGCAAAACACCGCCGCGCCTTGATTTCAGGACAATCCCGCTGGCTGCAGGTCGGGATGGCATCGCGCCTGACGCAACAAACGATCAAGCTTCCCGGCCAGATCCGTCTTTTCCTCGGCACCGAGAAATCCTGCGATCTCGAAACGCTTGCCATGTGATCGCAAATAAAGTTCGCATTGATCATCTTCACCACGTTCCAGCACAACCTGAAGCCAATAGGGCTGAAAATCAAATTCCTGCCGCGTGCCCCGTGCAGAAATTCTGGTAACACGTAGATTGTCCCGGCGAAGTTCGATCCGTTCTTCTACCCTTGCCGCGCGAAAACTGAAATGAAAGGCCAGCGTCAGCAGGATCACATCAACGCCCAAAAACCCGACTACCGGCCAGGCACCAACAGCCCAGAAAATCAAACCGATTGATGATGTGACGCATGCCAGTATCACAACAATATTGCGCGCTGCCCGCCTGCTTAACGAACGTGGCGGGCGCAGATTGATGCGAAATATCGGTTTTTCGGTTCTTGGTACGGCTGGCATCGTAATCGACCGGTTTGCAGCGTTTCCAATCTGTCAATTCTGGAACGCTTCCAGATCAGTCGCAATCAAAATTCGACCTTTGCCAAGCGGCAGTTTATATATTTCGATATCAAGAGATCAGACCGGTGATAGAGGAAGTCAACCTCCGAACATCCCGAAAATGACCGCAAAATGCGGCATCAACACAGAGATAAAGACCCATGTCCCGCCCGATGAGCAAAGCCGCCATAGAAGAATTTTTCCAGCGTCTTTCGGACGTCGACCCGGAACCGAAAGGGGAACTGGATTACACCAATCCCTATACGCTTCTGGTCGCTGTTGCCCTGTCGGCGCAGGCAACCGATGTTGGTGTCAACAAAGCCACCAAGAAGCTGTTTCAGATTGTCAAAACACCACAGGACATGCTGGATCTTGGTGAAGAAGCTCTGATTGAGCATATCAAAACCATCGGGCTCTATCGCGGCAAGGCCAAGAATGTCATGGCGGCAGCACGCTTACTTGTTGAAAAGCATGGAGGGATCGTCCCCAACGATCAGGACGCGCTTGAAGAACTGCCCGGTGTTGGTCGAAAAACAGCCAATGTTGTCCGCAACATTGCATGGGGCGAACATACCATGGCTGTCGATACGCATATTTTCAGGCTGGGCAACCGGACGGGTATGGCAAACGGTAAAAACGTGCTTGCCGTTGAAAAGGGCCTTTTGAAGAAGGTCCCGGCACGTTTCATGACCCACGCCCATCACTGGCTGATCTTGCACGGACGTTATATCTGCAAAGCGCGTAAGCCACGCTGTGCGGACTGCATTGTCAATGATCTGTGCAACTATAAAGACAAAACGTCCGCCGAAGCATAATCGGCGGACGTCCTGTATCAATTTAAAGCTTTTGGTGTCCGGTCGGATCAGAAGACCTGATCAAATGCCGCCGGTGCCGGTGCCACGACTTTGGCACCATCAGGCTGGATTTGCATGACAGCGTAGCCCCGCTCCGAACGTCCCTGTGCGGTTAGACGGAAAATACCGTCCACCCCGACAAAACCGTTGGGATTGGTCACCGCTTCACGGGTCATATCACCGGAATCGCGGGACAACACCGCGGCAAGGGCCGCACTGTCATAGGCCAGACTGGAAATCCGCGGCGGCTGTTCACCAAAGGTTCGCTTGAAACGGTCTGAAAACAGTTTCCAGTTTTCCGGATCCGGTGCAGCAAATATACCGCCCTTGAGTGCTGGCTCGGAAAACAGGCCCGGATCGTTCCAGCCGAATGTCCCGATGAACTGAATCTGTGCACCGTCGACATCAAAATAGGCCAGAAGGGCCGAAACCTGACGAAGTTCGCCCCCCGTCGCAGGCAGTATCAAAGCATCGAAATCAAGTTCACCCAGTGTATCAACACCTTCAAGCCGCTTCAAAGCACGCTGGGACGCTGCCGAACCATCTGCCTCCAACTCGCGCTTGCGTGCCCGCAAATTGGCACGTCGTGCATCGTAATTGGCAAAATCGCGGATCGTCTGTTCCAGGTTTTCGGAACCCGGTGCATAGAACGCGACCCGGCCAAGACTGCCCCCAACCCGCGACACTATACCCTGAAGTGCCCCTGCGATCTGTCTGCCATAATCGTTTTGCGGTAACAAAGCCGCAAAACGATATTTGCCTCGTGTCGTTGCAAACCCGGCTGCGCGCGCAATCTGGTCTTCTGGCACAAATCCGTTGACCCAGACGCCGCTTTCAGCAACCCGCTGATTGTTTGAGAACGCAATCACGGGAACACCGGCGGCTTTGGCAATTTCGCTGGCACCACTAACCGATTCGGCAAAAAGCGGACCAAGGATCATTTTCGCACCGGCATTGATCGCCTGATGGGCTGCTGCCTGTCCGCCCTGATACGTTCCTGCCGTATCAATCGGCATCAGAACGAAATCGTCACCCGCAATGTCAAACATCGCCAGTTCGGCCGCATGGCGCATGGCGCGCCCCAGTTCCTCGTTAGGGCCCGATAGTGGCAGCAAAATCGCGACACGCTTTTCATTCAATGCCGCTTCGTCATTATAAAGTGTCAGTATTTCCTGACCTTCCCCTTCGGGCAGGGCGGCATCACCCTGCCAGGGATTTGCATCAGTCAGAAGCCCCTGATCAGGCGGCCGCGTCGGGTCATTCGCCGTTTCTACAGGTGCCCCATCCCGTTGCATGCCCAACAGGTCCGTGATACTCGTGGTGCCACTGCATGCTGCAAGCCCCAGCGAAAGGACCACCACAGATGCCGTCCGGCGTGCGACCCGGCACCATGCCGAATTCCCGTCCAGATTCTGCAACGGATGACGTTTCGGAAAACCCACTCTCACCTCCCGATAGCTCGTTTCGCACGCAGGGTAATGCGCGCGACGGATCAAGTAAACCGGATGAACGACTCTTGCCACTTTCATCTGGTCTTTATCTTGTCGCTACTCCAATCGGTAATTTGGGCGATATTACGTTTCGTGCGCTCGATATCCTTAAACGCGCCGACATTATTCTGTGAGAAGACACCAGAACGTCCGGTAAATTACTGTCGCGATATGGGGTAAAAACAAAGCGGATCGCCTATCACGAACATAACGCTGCCAAAATGCGCCCCGAAATCATGAATCGCCTTGGCAAGGGACAGGCGCTTGCCCTGATTTCCGATGCAGGAACGCCACTGATCAACGACCCAGGCTACAAACTGGTGCGTGATTGCAAGACCGAGGGCTTTAACGTTACCGCCGCTCCCGGTGCCTCATCACCGATTGTCGCCCTTATTTTGTCGGGGCTTCCCAGCGATCATTTCTTTTATGCCGGCTTTCTGCCCCCCAAAACTTCGGCCCGCAAAAAGGAACTGGCACGCTTTTCCAACATCCCCGGAAGCCTGATCTTTCTTGAAAGTCCCAAACGGCTGGCGGGCAGTCTTTCTGATATGGCCGAAATGTTGGGCGATACACGTGAAGCTGCTGTCACCCGCGAACTGACAAAGATGTTTGAGGAAGTCCGAACGGAAACACTCGGCAATCTGGCCGCTCACTACGCCACCGAAGGCGCACCCAAGGGTGAAATCGTTGTGATCGTCGGCCCGCAGAACGAACAGGACGCCGAACCCGATGCCGATGATATTGATGCACGTCTGATTGAACTTCTGAAAACCCTCCGGACCAAAGAAGCCGCCGATCAACTTGCCAAGGAGACCGGCCTGAAAAAGCGTGACCTTTATAATCGTGCGCTTGAGCTTTCCAAACCGTCCGGGTCATAGCCATGAAATCCAGCCGGACAGCTCGTCGCAATACAGGCGTATATGATCGGCGCAAGGCCGAACGAGCCGGTCGACGTGCAGAATGGATATGCGCCTTATGGCTGCGGGTATGCGGTTACCGCATCCTCGCAACCCGGTTTCGCTGCCCGGTCGGGGAAATCGATATCATTGCCCGAAAGGGCGATCTGATCGCCGCTGTCGAGGTTAAAAATCGCAGCAATATTGACGATGCCCTGAATGCATTACGCCCCAGACAGCAGCAACGTATCGCACAGGCACTTTCAACTTTTGCCACACGAATCGGCCATCATGGCGATTTGCGTTTTGACATCATTGCAATCAGCAACGGGTGGCGTCTCAAGCACCTCAAAAACGCGTGGATGTTGTAAGCGGGAATGGAATACCGGCCGTCAGGGATGCATTTTTGCACCTTTGATGATTTTATCCGTCACCCGTTTTTCCGCCCGCAGGGCAATGCCGACAACCTTTGCATCATCTGGCGAAAACTGGCCAAAAACTTCCCGATTGGCGGCGTCATGACCAGTTGAAAACATTTCCTCCACATAAAGCGATGTGGTCACCCCGCGTTCCAGTGCGCGACGATGAACCTTTGCGATTGTGGCTTGATCCGCCGCCAGAACGATGGCTGGCTGTCGCGACAACGGGTTATAAATATTCTTGTCGCGATCAATATAGGGTTCCCCGATAATATCTGGGAACTGGGCAACGATTCCACTCATCAAAAATGCCGTCACATTCAGCGATTGCCAATTTTCCAGATCGTTTCGAAGAACAATGGCGACTTTGGTATCAAACATTTGTGCATCCGTTGATTTTGAGGTTCCGGAGGTTTTCGGGAAAACCGTTATGCAAAATGCTGTAAACCAAACCGTATCGGACGATCTTGAACGTTTGTGCAAACCACGTGAACGCTTCATTTCCGCAGCCCCGCTTCCGGGGATTGAACGAATGGAAGCCCTTTTCTTCGGCAATATGTTTGCCCCACACCGGCACGATACTTACGCTCTGGGTATAACCATGCAAGGTGTTCAGACTTTCAACTATCGTGGTTCTTCCCGTGCCAGCCAACCCGGTAATGTTATTGTCCTTCACCCCGATGAACTTCATGATGGTGGTGCAGGAACCGATGACGGCCTGCGTTACCGGATGCTCTATCTTGAACCGTCATTGCTCCGTCAGGGTCTTGGCACCGAGACGGCTTCGCTGCCTTTTGTTTCAAATCCGGTAATTTCCGATCCGGAACTCGCTGCTACCCTTGCCTCGGTGCTGGCCTATCTTGATGACGATGTCGATCCGCTGCTAATTGACCAATTTATCTCTGACATTGCCACTGGCCTCGGGCGTCACGCCCAAGATCCGATCAAACCTGTCGGGTTTCTGGCACTGGACCGCATGGAACGGGCCAGACAATATCTTGAAGATAACTTTGATCGACCTGTCCATTCAGATGAGCTTGAAAACATCACCGGACTTGATCGATATCGACTGATCCGTCAATTTCGCGCCTGTTTTGCAACAACGCCGTATCGTTATCTGATGATGCGCCGCCTGCAAAAGGCGCGCACCCTCATTACCCTTCGCCATCCATTGGTCGATATCGCAGGTGAAACGGGATTTGCTGATCAAAGTCACCTTAACCGGCATTTCAAACGTGCATTTGGCGTGACACCCGGTCTTTGGGCTGAACTCACATGCGAAAAAAGTCATTAATCGGCCAAACCCGCTTCGAATTTAAAACTCCTTAACCGGCGGCGCTCATATTGGCAGTTGAGATGACGGGGGAAGCGGGGCGAGAAACCGATTAATGACATCACTGTCACGCATATTGCGACGGTCGAAAGACCGTGTTGTTAAAGTCAGACATTATATTGCGCAGGCCGGACCGGCTCTGGTGATCGCTGCCATTTTACCACTTTGTGGGTGTACATCACTTGCGATTGGCGCAGGCGCAACCGCCGGTGTGGCGGCCATGCAGGAGCGGGGATTTGGCGGGGCAGTAAGCGATACCGCCATCACGGCCGAGATTTGGCAAAAATTTCTGACAGAAGATGAAAACCTGTTTCGCCGGATCGAAATCGAAGTAGTCGAAGGTGAAGTGTTGCTGGCCGGTACGGTTGACAACACCGAAAGCGAGTTGAAAGCAGTTGAACTGGCATGGCAAGCCAATGGCGTGAACCGCGTCATCAACGAAATCAGTGTCGGGCAAGGCAGCAGTCTTATGGAGAATGCCAGCGATCTTCTGATCACGACCCGCATCAAAACCGCCCTGATGTTTGACACAGACGTCTATGCGATTAACTACAGTATCGAGACCATCAATGGTACTGTCCACATTATGGGCGTTGCGCAAAACGAACATGAACGCAACCTTGTCATCGCTCATGCACGCGGTACCAGTTATGTCAGGCGCGTCGTCAGCCATGTACGGCTGAAAGACGACCCGCAACGCCAGAGGACCTGAGCATTATTATCGATCGGCAAAAAGACATTACTGCGAATGATCGCCAATGGCTTACCGATTACGGTAATGGCCAGTACCCCAATGCAACCCCCGCCGAGGCTGCCCTCCGCTTTGCCCGGCTAAATGATCCCGACCGTGACATTTCGGCTTATCTTGATTTGCTTGATACGATTTCTGACGATGTCCGTAATCGAATCGCCACTCTATCTGAAAAAACCGGCACTGATGATCATGGCCATCCATCAGTCGATACTATCGTGCAGGCATTGCAGGATGTAATTCCCGGGAACTACCAGTTTCAGGGTGACGCGGAAAATTATGACGATATCGCCAATGCCGATCTGATGTCGGTCATTGATCGCAAGCGTGGTTTACCGGTTGCACTCGCCCTGCTTTACATACACGCGGCAAAGCGTTGCCAGATTGAGATCACAGGTATTGATTTTCCCGGTCACTTCCTGCTTCGCCTGCAGTCGGGTGGGGCGCGAAAAATGATCGATCCGTTCCATGGCGGCATTACGCTGGGGTCGGCTGAACTGCGCGAATTGCTGAAAGCATTTCAGGGGCTGGATGCGGAATTGCAACCCGGGCATTACCGCGAGGCATCCGACATCGCAATATTGTTACGACTTCAAAACAACATAAAGGTACGGGCGCTTCGACAGGGCGAATTGGCCTTGGCAGCACGTGTTATCGACAACAGTTTGCTGATCACTTCCGACCATGACGGGCTTTGGCATCAGCTAGGCGCGCTTTATGCCCGACTGCACGAAGACGAAAAGGCACTCCATGCCTTCACGCGGTTCGTTGAATTGTGCAAGGACCCGATGCATCGGGCCCGGA
>CBIHMD010000061.1:0-9709 GCA_966210655.1 uncultured Thalassospira sp. | reverse complement strand
GCTTTGGCCTTTTCAACCAGTGCCGCGCCGTCGATACCGTTCGATTTTGCTTCTTCGATCCAGCGATCAACAACCGATGCGGATGCATCGTCAAACGTTGCTTTTTCTTCCGGGGTCAGTTCGACAACCTGACCTTTGCCATCGTTGATCATTTTCTTGCCGACTTCTTCGACATTGTTGAAAACGTCACCGATATGGGCGGCAAAATCACGGCCGGAGTTACGGTCGATGATTTCTTTCAGGTCGTCGGGCAGGCTTTCGTAACGGTCCTTGTTCATCGCAAACAGGAAGACCGAGGTACCAAAGCGTGAATTAACGCCTTCGCCTTCGACAGAATAAGAAACCAGTTCAGCCAGTTTCAGCGGCGGAACGACTTCGAACGGAACAAGGCCGCCGTCAACCACGCCAAGCGACATTGCCTGCGGCAGGGCCGGGACCGGCATGCCAACCGGTTCTGCGCCCCAGGATTCAATCACCCAGGAACCGGTACGGGTCGGCGTACGCAGTTTGAGGCCTTTGACATCGGCAACAGTGCGGACTTCTTTTTCGGTCAGGTGGATGGCCTGACCGGCATGGACGTGAACGGCCAGCGGATGGACGTCCTTAAGGTCCGGTGCCATGTCTTCCATCATGTCCCAGATCGCGAGGTTGGTCGCGCGTGCGTCACCCAGATGGACACCCGGAAGTTCAAAGACTTCGGTATGCGGGAAGACGCCCGGGGTGTAACCCGGCAGGGTCCAGACAATGTCGGCCACACCGTCACGGACCTGACGATACAGTTCCGGCGGGTTGCCGCCCAGCGACATGGACGGGAAAATTTCAAACTTGATGCGGCCGTTTGATTCTTCTTCGATCTTTTTCGCCCACGGTTCCATCATCTGGGCCTGGGCCGGTGCTTTCGGACCCAGGAAGTGCTGGATCGTAAGGGTTACTTCCTGTGCATGTGCGCCGAACGACACCATGGTCGCAACCGCGGCACCTGCCAGCAATGTGGTGATGTTTTTCATTCTTCCTCCTTTGTACGTCCCCTAGCGCTTTTAAACGCCGTCAACGTCTCAGCCATGATGCGCTTCTAGTGTGCGAAGTTTTCCAGAAGTTTTTTTTGTTGTTTTTGTTATTATTTTGGATGGTAAATGTGCCGATTATGCACAGCAGCCATGCCAATTTGTAAACAATCTAATCTTCGATACATGGTTATGTATAATGATATTGGGGCTTGTTTTCATAACCATATGATTATGTTTGTTGGCGAGAACGGACTGAATGATGCCGGGTGGCTTCTTCGCGGACCGCATTGATCAGGATTTCGACCGGCGGGGATACCGGGCTGTCGATGCGGGTGGTCAGGCCCACCGGGCCAAAGGTATCGCTGGTATCTATCGGCAATTCGACAAGATGGCCTTCGGCAATGTCGGATGCCACAGCCCCGTTCGAGATGATCCAGATCGCATCGGTTTCGCGGGTAAAGGCACGACCAAAGGATGTTGAGACGGTCTCGATCCGGTCGGGCAGGGCACCGATGCCATGCGCAATCAGCATTTTATCGACGGTCGGGTGAATGATCGCCTGTTTGGGCGGCACCAGAACGGTAAATTCGCGGATGCGGGTGATGTCCGGGTTTTTATCGGCCAGCAGCGGATGACCGGGGCGCGCGACCAGCGAGATATGTTCGGAATATAGATGTATAAAGGACAGGCCCGACATCTGATCGGGTTCGGCCAGACGACCGACCACCAGATCAAGTTCACCAACGCGCAATTGCCCCATCAGCATCACGTTCGGCCCGGCGACGACCTTGACCGTTGTGTCGGGGCTTAGTGCCTTGAACCGGTGGATGGCGTTTGGCATGACGCTGGCGGCGACGGTTGGCAGAACACCAAGATTGATCGAAAGACCGCCCTGCATGCGCACCTGGCTGATACTATCGACGCCCTGACGAAGGGCGGTGACGCTGGCTCCGGCATAACGCAAAAATACCTTGCCGAAATCGGTTAGCGTGACGCCGCGTTTGGACCGGTCAAACAGACGGGCATCAAGATGTTCTTCGAGTTCGCGGATGGTTTTGGATACGGCCGGCTGGGTGATGGATAATGTGTCGGCGGCCTTGACGACGCTGCGCTGGCGGGCGACCTCCAGAAAGCAGGTCAGATGGCGGAATTTAATACGTTGATCAAGCATATCTACCATTCCAGAAATCAAATCTTCGACGTTTATATAATTGTATAGTTATGCAATTAACGCAAATCCTCATTTTACATAACCAAAACCACCTGCCAGATTATGGGTAACAAGTCAGGGTGGAAATGACATGAATTTACAAGTCGCCCCGATCAACGGGACACATATCCATTATGCCCAAAGCGGCCCGAAAAACGGCCCGGCTTTGGTATTTTCAAATTCGCTGGGTACGGATCTTCGTATCTGGAACGATGTTGTTGCGGCCTTTGCCGACCGGTTCAACGTCATAACCTATGACAAGCGCGGGCATGGTTTATCGGGCATTGGCGGGGCGGATTACAATATCGACCTGCATGCCAATGATTTGATCGGGATTCTGGATTATCTGGGCGTCAAGGACGTCATTATTTGCGGTTTGTCCGTCGGTGGACTGATTGCGCAGAAGGTCACGGAACTGGCACCAAAACGCGTTCGCGGGCTGATCCTGTGTGATACCGCGCCGAAGCTAGGCGATGCGGATGGCTGGAATACGCGCATCAATGCCATCAAGGAAGGCGGTATCGAGGTTCTTGGCGATGCGATCATCGAACGATGGCTATCGCCGACATATCGCCGCGAACGGCCGGTTGAGACCGCGATGTATCGCGACATGCTGGTGCGCACCACGGTCGAGGGTTATGTCGGAACGTGCGTTGCCCTTCGCGATGGTGATCTGCGCGATGCGGCGACACGCATTTCTGTTCCGGTCCTTTGTGTCTGCGGATCGGACGATCTGGCGACACCACCCGATGTGGTGCGCGACATGGCCGGGATGATCCCCGGTGCCGAATTCGAACTTATAAACGGGGTCGGGCATTTGCCGTGCCTTGAAACCCCTGAATTGCTTTCCCGGTTGATCGACCGATTTATCAAGGAGAAGAACCTTGTCTGAGAACCGGTATGAAGTCGGTATGAAAACCCGCCGTTCCGTTCTGGGTGATGCCCATGTGGATCGTGCATCGGCGAATGTCACGGAAATCGATGCCGGTTTTCAGCGTTACATCACCGAGAATGTCTGGAATGGTGTCTGGACCAGCGAGGCGTTCACCAAACGCGAACGCAGTATCGTGACCATCGCGCTTCTGGCCGGGCTTGGCCATGAAGAAGAACTGGCGATGCATATCCGTGCGACGCTGAATACCGGCGCCACGCGCGAAGATATTCGCGAAACCCTGATGCATGTTGCGGTTTATGCAGGCGTTCCCACCGCCAATACGGCATTCCGCATTGCCAAACACACCTATGCCGAGATCGATGCGGCTGCCAAGGGAGAGTAAACGCCATGTCCACCTTTAAACCGCGCGACTGGGGTTCCCACGCCCCCCTTATCGCACCCGGTTACAAGTCCACCATTTTGCGTGGCCCGACGCAGGCACCGCTTGCGATCAAATCAGGATTGAGTGAGGGCACCGGCCCGCGTTTTGCCCCTGCATCGGTACGCAAGCTTGATTTTGATCTGACCAAGAATGGCATCACCAATGGCGAGCCACAAGGTGAACGCATTGTGGTGCATGGCCGGGTTATGGATACCGATGGCCGCCCGCAGCCTGATATTCTTGTTGAAATCTGGCAGGCAAATGCGGCGGGGCGTTATGTCCATAAGGTTGACCAGCATGAAGCGCCGCTTGATCCGAATTTCCGCGGGTCGGGGCGTTGCATGACCGATGCCAACGGCAATTACATGTTCTATACGATCAAGCCGGGGGCCTATCCGTGGGGCAACCATTTCAACGCATGGCGTCCGAACCATATCCATCTGTCGGTGTTCGGGCCGGGATTTGCCACGCGCCTTGTGACCCAGATGTATTTCCCGGGCGATCCGTTGCTGGAACTTGATCCGATTTTCCTTGAAACACGGGACGCGGCCGCGCGTGAACGCCTGATTGCCAAATTTTCAATCGAGAAAACCGAGGAAGGCTTTGCCCTTGGTTATCAGTTTGACATCGTCCTTCGCGGACGCAATGCCACCCCGATGGAGGATTAAGTCATGTCTTATGGTGAAACCCCTTCGCAGACGGTTGGCCCGTATTTCGCCTATGGCCTGACGGCCGGGCAGTATGGTTATGACTTTACCGATATCGCAGACGCCACGATTGCCGGACCGGATGCCGAAGGCGAGCATATCCGCATCACCGGTCGTGTTTTTGACGGCAATGGCGATGTCGTCAATGACGCGATGATCGAAATCTGGCAGGCCGATGCCAACGGCGCATATACCGAAAATCCGGTTGATGTTGCATCATCGGGTTTCCGGGGCCTTGGCCGTTGCGGCACCGGCACGGACGCGCAGAACCGCTTTTATTTTGACACGGTCAAGCCGGGCGTTGTTGCCGATGGCACTGCCCCGTTTGTCAATGTCATCGTGTTCATGCGCGGTATGCTGGTTCATGCCTTTACCCGTTTCTATTTCGATGACGAGGCGGCACTTAACGCCAAGGATGACATCCTGCAATCAGTTCCCGCTGATCGCCGCGATACGCTGATTGCCAAGCGTGTCGAAACCCGTACAGGGGTTGAATACCGGATCGACATTCATATGCAGGGGGACGCGGAAACCGTGTTCTTCGACGTGTAAGTCGTTTCGGTCTGGATGGCTGTGTTCGCTGCTTTGGGGAAAGCCGGTGGTCACAGCCATCCAAATCATTCCAACGTATCTGGCTGAAATATGCCGCGTTTTATTGTTCTGGTTACCACAGGAGTTTTACCGTGGTTGCACGTTTCATGTCGCTTAAAGAGGCTGTCGCATCCTGCATCAAGGATGGCGATACCGTCTCGATGGAAGGTTTCACGCATCTGATCCCGCATGCCGCCGGGCACGAGGTCATTCGTCAGGGGATCAAGGATCTGACCCTGATCCGGATGACGCCCGATATGATCTATGATCAGCTGATCGGGGCCGGTTGTGCCAGGAAACTGGTGTTTTCATGGGGTGGCAACCCCGGTGTCGGGTCGCTGCATCGTTTGCGCGACGCGGTTCAGGATGGCTGGCCGCACAAGCTTGAGATCGAGGAACACAGCCACGCGGCAATGGCCAATGCCTATGACGCGGGCGCGGCAGGTCTTCCCTGTGCGGTGTTCAAGGGATATCGCGGGGCGGAATTGCCGCGCGTGAACAAGAACATCAAATTCATCGAATGCCCGTTTACCGGTGAAAGCCTGGCAGCAGTTCCGGCCATTCGCCCGGATGTGGCGGTGGTGCATGCCCAGAAAGCCAACAAAAAGGGCGATGTCCTGTTTGAAGGCATTGTCGGTGTTCAGAAAGAGGCCGTTCTGGCAGCCAAAAAGTCGATCATCACGGTCGAGGAGATCGTCGATAACTTTGACGATGTTCCCTACAACGCCGTGATGCTGCCGAACTGGGCGGTGACCGCGATTGTCGAGGTGCCGGGTGGCGCACATCCGTCTTATGCCCAAGGCTATTACAAACGTGACAACGCGTTTTACAAGGCGTGGGACAAGATCGCCAATGACCGCGACAGCTTTAGTGCGTGGATCGAAGAGCATGTCATGAAGGGCGGCCCCGAAGATTTCGCCGCCAAGCGCGAAGCGAACAAAGGGTAAGTGGAGGAAAGATCATGGTTGACTATACCCCTACCGAAATGATGACGGTTTCTGCCTCGCGTGCACTCAAGAATGACGATGTGTGCTTTGTCGGCATCGGCATGCCGTCGGCAGCGTGCAACCTTGCGCGTTTGACGCATGCACCGGAACTGACCCTGATTTATGAAAGCGGTACGATTGGCACGAAGCCCGATGTATTGCCGTTATCCATTGGCGATGGCGAGCTTTGCGAAACGGCCGTCAATACCGTGCCGGTGCCGGAAATGTTCCGTTACTGGTTACAGGGCGGCAAGATTTCCGTGGGCTTCCTTGGCGCGGCACAGCTTGATAAGTTTGGTAATATCAACACCACCGTGATTGGCGATTATGACGATCCCAAGGTCCGCCTGCCGGGCGGTGGCGGGGCACCGGAAATCGCGACGAGCTGTGGCGAGGTGTTTCTGGTGATGAAACAAAGCAAGCGTGGCTTCGTTGAAAAGATCGATTTCGTGACCTCGCTTGGTCATGGCAAGGGTGGTGATGACCGCGCATCTTATGGTGTGGATACCAAAGGTCCGTCGCGTTTGATTACCGATCTTTGCATCATGGAACCGCATCCGGTTGGCAAGCATTTCATCGTGACATCGATCCATCCGGGCGTGACGCGCGAAGATATTATCGAAAACACCGGCTGGGCTGTTGAATTTGCGGATGAAGTCGCCGAAACTCCGGTGCCCGACGCGCACGAGCTTCAGGTCCTGCGTGACCTGCATGCCCGCACCGCCAAGGCCCATGAAGGCCAGCAGTAAGGACTTTGAATATGGCTGATGCTTATATCTGCGATTTTATCCGCACCCCGATTGGCCGTTTTGGCGGCAGTCTTTCGTCGGTCCGTGCGGACGACCTTGGTGCCATTCCGCTGAAGGCGTTAATCGAACGCAACCCGAATATCGATTTCGGCGATGTCGATGACGTGATTTTCGGATGTGCCAACCAGGCCGGTGAAGACAATCGCAACGTGGCGCGCATGTCGTCGCTTCTGGCCGGGTTGCCGGAAAATGTTACCGGCACGACGGTCAACCGTCTGTGCGGGTCGGGTATGGATGCGATCATCATGGCCGCACGGGCGATCAAATCGGGTGAAGCCGATCTGATGATTGCGGGCGGTGTCGAAAGCATGTCGCGCGCGCCGTTTGTGATGCCAAAGGCGGAAAGTGCCTTTTCGCGCAATGCGGAAATCCATGACACCACGATTGGTTGGCGTTTCATCAATCCGGTTATGAAAAAGCAGTATGGCGTTGATTCCATGCCGGAAACCGGTGAAAACGTTGCCGAGGATTTCAAGATCAGCCGTGCTGATCAGGATGCCTTTGCCGCCCGGTCGCAGGACAAGGCGGTGGCCGCACAGGAAAACGGTAATCTGGCCGCGGAAATCACGCCGGTTACCATTCCGCAGCGCAAGGCCGATCCGATCATCGTGGACAAGGACGAACATCCGCGTCCGGGCACCACGGCCGAAAAGCTTGGCAAACTGCCGACCCCGTTCCGCGAAGGTGGTTCGGTGACGGCGGGCAATGCATCGGGTGTGAATGACGGTGCGGCAGCATTGATCATTGCATCGGATGCGGCGGTCAAGAAATACGGCCTGAAACCGATTGCCAAGGTGGTTGGCGGTGCAACGGCGGGTGTTCCGCCACGCATCATGGGCTTTGGCCCGGCACCGGCCAGCAAGAAGCTTCTGGCGCGTCTTGGCCTTACGACTGATCAGCTTGACGTCATTGAACTGAACGAGGCCTTTGCATCGCAGGGATTGGCAACGTTGCGTGATCTTGGCATTGCCGATGACGATGCGCGTGTGAACCCGAATGGCGGGGCGATTGCGCTTGGTCATCCGCTTGGCATGTCGGGCGCACGTATCACCGGGACGGCAGCGATGCAGTTGAAACGCACCGGCGGTAAATATGCGCTGGCGACGATGTGCATTGGCGTCGGGCAGGGCATTGCCATTGTGCTTGAAGCGGTCTGATTGATCGTTTGATTTCAAAAGGGCCCCTGTGCCGTTGAAGAACGGGCAGGGGCTTCTTTTTGTGTTGTTGACCGAACGCAATAGCGGCGCGACACTAACGACCTGAAATAACACCTGTTTAAACGGTGGACCAAACCAGATGACAATTTCGCCCTTTGATTCCGCGATGTTTGGCAATCTGTTTGCCGATGCGGAAATTGCCGCGCTTTTTACCGATGATGCGCAGATCGCATCGATGGTGCTGTTCGAGGCGGCATTGGCATCGGCCGAGGCACGCGCGGGCGTGATCCCGGAAGCAAGTGCGAACCGTATTGCTGATGTGTGCCGCGAATTTCGCCCCGATCCCGCGACATTGGCTGCGGGTACGGCAAGTGCCGGTGTGCCGGTTCCGGCACTGGTCAAGGCGCTTAAGGCCGAGATTGGCGGGGATGATGCGCGTTATGTCCATTTTGGCGCGACCAGTCAGGATGTGTTTGATACCGGCCTTGTTTTGCGCCTTCGCGATGCGGTGGCGATTATTCGCCGCCGGACGCGCAAGCTGATCAAGGCATTGATTGCACAAGCCGAAACCCACCGGGCGACGGTGATGATCGGACGCACCCGTTCACAACAGGCCGTGCCAACCACATTCGGGCTTAAGGCCGCCGGATGGCTGGTGCCACTTGTGCGGATTGATCACCGGATTGATACGTTATGTTCTGACCTGTTCCGGTTAAGTTTTGGCGGGGCGGCAGGGACGCTGGCATCCATCGGGGACAAGGCGATTGAGGTTGAACGCAATCTGGCCGATGAACTTGAACTGCCGCCGACCGATATGCCGTGGCACAGCCAGCGTGACGTTCTGGTCGATTTTGCCGCACAGTTAACTGCACTTAGCGGTGCGCTTGGCAAGATGGGGCAGGATTTGGTGTTGCTGGCGCAATCCGAAATCGCCGAAGTCCAGCCGGGAAAGGGTGGCGGATCATCGACCATGCCGCACAAATCCAATCCGGTGCAGGCCGAAATGCTGATCACATTGGCGCGGTTCAATGCAGGCCAGCTTGGCACATTTGCGCAAAGCCAGATCCACGAACATGAACGATCCGGGGCAAGCTGGTTGCTGGAATGGCTGACATTGCCGCAGATGATCATGGCGACAGGGGCCGGATTGGCGCAGGCCGTTGATATGGTACCGAGCCTTAAGGTCAATACGGATCGGATGGCGGCCAATCTTGAGCTGTCACGTGGTGCGATGCTGGCGGAGGCTGCGACCTTTGCCCTTGCCGAACATCTGGGACGTGACGGGGCGGACAAGCTGGTGAAAGACGCGCTTTCGAAGTCGGCGACCAATCAAGGCAATCTGTTTGATGAATTACCAAAACTGACCGGTGTCGGGATTGACTGGGCCAGGTTGCGCGATCCGGCGAACTATATTGGGCAGGCCGATGCCTATGTCGAGCGGGTGGTAACAACCGCACGGCGGGCAATCAAGGATAACTGAAACAAAAGGCGGTTCTGAATCGCTGCCTTTTTGTGTTCGAGGCGTCAGGTGACGGGACGAAGGCGCTTTTCGACCGCGTAGTTGTGGATCGGGACCCCGGCGATTTCAAAATCGCGACGTTCAACCACGTGAAAGCCCTGTTTTAACAGGAAGCCTTTGGCAAGTTCGCTGGCTTCGGAATAAAGCTTTGCGATGTTGCGGTCGCGCGCCGCCTTTTCGAGGGCGTCATACAGAGCTGTGACCGCACCGGTACCGGCAATTTCGGGCAGGGCATATAGAAAATGGATGTGCCCATCGGCTTCGAGATCGCAAAAGGCGAGGGGCCGGTCGGTTGCATCCGCCGCAATCAGCCGCATCCGACCATCATCCATCAGTTCGGCAAACCGTTCTGAGGTCGGAGCAAGAGTTGCCCAGATGCCGACCTGATCGGGGTTATAGGCACGCGA
>CBIHMD010000060.1:0-9856 GCA_966210655.1 uncultured Thalassospira sp. | reverse complement strand
GGACGTAGCCGAACTTCGCGATACTCTCGCCTTTGGTCAGGCCTTCGCCGGGGGATCCGCCGGAAACCCTCTTGATGCCGTTGCCGCCCTGCCAGACGACGCAGAGATTTGTGGCTGCAACGGCATTTGCAAGGGAACCATCGTTTCCGCCATCACCGAAAAGGGTCTGACGACGCTTGACGAGGTCAAAGGCCATACCAAGGCATCCGCATCCTGTGGTTCATGCAGCGGCCTTGTCGAAAACCTTCTGGCGGCAACCCTTGGCGGTGATTATCAGGCGGCTGCTATCAAACCGATCTGCACCTGTACCGATCATGACCATGACAATGTCCGTCGCCTGATCAAGGCCAAGGAACTGAAATCCATGCCTGCCGTCATGCAGGAACTCGAATGGAAATCATCGGACGGCTGCCATGTCTGCCGCCCGGCGCTCAACTATTACCTGCTGGCCGCATGGCCGGGCGAATATGTCGATCATGGTGCGTCGCGCTTCATCAATGAACGCGTCCACGCCAACATTCAGAAAGACGGCACCTATTCGGTGGTACCGCGCATGTGGGGTGGGCTAACCAACCCGCGCGAATTGCGCGCCATTGCCGATGTCGCCGACAAATTCGATATCCCGACCGTCAAGGTCACCGGCGGGCAGCGCATTGACCTTCTGGGTGTGAAAAAGGAAGACCTGCCTGCCGTCTGGGCCGATCTGAATGCGGCCGGGATGGTTTCGGGTCATGCCTATGGCAAGTCCCTTCGCACGGTCAAAAGCTGTGTCGGGCAGGAATGGTGCCGCTTTGGCACCCAGATGTCGATGAGCATGGCCGTCGACCTTGAAAAAATGACCTGGGGTTCGTGGATGCCCCACAAATTCAAGATGGCGGTATCAGGTTGCCCGCGCAACTGTGCCGAAGCCACGATCAAGGATTTCGGCGTTGTCGCAACCGATGGCGGCTGGGACCTGCATGTCGGCGGCAATGGTGGCATTCATGTCCGCGCGACCGAACTTCTGTGCAAGGTCACAACTGATCAGGAAGTCAGGGAATATTGCGGTGCCTTCATCCAGCTTTACCGCGAAGAAGCCCGCTATCTGGAACGCACCGCCCCCTGGATCGAACGTGTCGGCCTGAAACACGTTCAGGAACGGGTTGTCGATGATGCCCAAAATCGCGCCGCCCTGTTTGAACGTTTCATGGAAAGCCAGAAAACGGCACAGGTCGATCCGTGGGCCGAACGCGCCAGCCAGGGCGTGGACGCGCACGAATTCAAATCCCTTTCCCTGATCGCAGCGGAGTAACGGCAATGACGGATATCGTAAACTGGGTAAATGTCGGGCCGGTCGCCAATATCCCGCTTCAAAGCGCGCGCACCTTCCAGACCGCAACCGACCGCATCGCGATTTTCAGAACCCTTGATGATCAGGTCTATGCTCTTCTGGACCGCTGCCCGCACAAGGACGGGCCGCTGGCACAGGGGATCGTGCATGGCCATTTCGTCACCTGCCCGCTGCATAACATGGTCTTTTCGCTTGAAACCGGCGAGGCGCAGGGCCCCGATGACGGCTGTGCGGCGAAGGTTGAACTGCGCGTCATTGACGGCACGGTCCATATCGGCCTGACGGCGGAACAAATCGGCCTGCGCCATGCGGGGTGAGGTTAAAACCACCTGTCCTTATTGCGGCGTTGGCTGCGGCTTGATCGTCTCCCCCACCCGGGACGGCTGGGCGGTCGGGGGCGACCCCGATCACCCGGCCAACCGGGGCCGGTTATGTTCAAAGGGTGCCGCCCTGATCGACACGATCACTGCCGAGATGAAGCGCGATTTTCGCCTGCTGAAACCCGAAATCGACGGCCAAACCGTCGACTGGCCGACAGCAACACAGGAAACCGCGGACCGACTGCGCGCAACCATCCAGAAACATGGCCCGAAATCGGTAGCGTTCTATGTTTCCGGTCAGTTATTGACCGAGGATTATTATATCGCCAACAAGCTGATCAAAGGCTTCATCGGATCGCCCCATATCGACACCAATTCCCGGCTATGCATGGCGTCAACCGTGGTCGGGCACAAACGTGCCTTTGGCGCGGATGTCGTGCCGGGCTGCTACGAAGATCTTGAAATTGCCGATCTGGTCGTTCTGACCGGATCGAACCTGGCATGGTGCCATCCGGTCCTGAACCAGCGTTTGCGCACGGCCAGGGAAAAGCACGGCACCAAGATCGTCGTGATTGATCCGCGCAAAACCGCTAGCTGCGACATCGCCGATCTGCATCTGCCAATCAAACCGGGCAGCGACGTTGCCCTGTTTAATGGCTTGCTGGCATGGCTTGATCAGAACGGTCATTGCGATCTTCAATATATCGCCCGCCATGTCAGCGGCTATGAAACCGCCGTCGCCGAGGCGCGCGCGGACTGCCCCGATATCGAGAGTACAGCAAAAAAATGCGGCCTCGATTATCCTTCCGAGATCAGTGAGTACACCGATCATGACGGCTCGGGTCTGGGGAAACTGGAAACGTTCTTTAACTGGTTTGCCGCCTTTGCCCGCACGGTCACCGTGTTTTCACAAGGTGTCAACCAGTCCAGCAGCGGCTCTGACAAGGTCAATGCGATCATCAATACCCATCTGGCGACCGGACGGGTCGGCAAACCGGGATCAAGCCCGTTTTCCGTCACCGGTCAGCCCAACGCCATGGGCGGGCGCGAGGTCGGCGGCCTTGCCAACCAGCTTGCCGCCCATATGGACCCGAACGATGTTAACGATGTTGACCGGGTCCGCCGGTTCTGGAAATCCGATATTCTGGAACCGGGCGAGGGATACAAGGCGGTTGATATGTTCCGCGCCATCGAACGCGGTGAAATCAAGGCCGTCTGGGTCATGGCGACCAATCCCGCCGTCAGCCTGCCTGATGCGGACCGCGTCCGTCTTGCCCTGTCGCGCTGCCCGCTTGTCATCGTATCCGACACGGTGAACGATACCGACACGCTGCGTTATGCCCATATCAAACTTCCCGCCGCCGGATGGGCCGAAAAATCCGGCACGGTTACCAATTCCGAACGCCGCATTTCCCGCCAACGCCCGTTCCGCGAATTGCAGGGCGATGCCAAACCCGACTGGTGGATCATGACGCAGGTCGCACGCGCCATGGGCTATGGCAAGGCATTCAAATACCGCGATCCTGCCGACATTTTTGCCGAACATGCCGCCCTGTCAGAATTTGAAAATGACGGCATGCGCGCCTTTGACATCGGCCAGTGGCACAAGGCAAAGAAATCAACCTATGACGCCATGGAACCGTTCCAATGGCCCGCATCGCGCAAACATCAGCCCGCCGGCGGTTCTGACCGCCTGTATGGCAATGGCATATTCACCACGTCAAACGGGCGGGCGCGTATGCTGGCGGTCACGCATAAACTGCCCATGTCGCAACCGGGCAAGGAATTCCCGCTGATCGCCAATAGTGGCCGCTATCGCGACCAGTGGCACACCATGACCCGTACTGGCACCGCCGCCCGCCTTTCGGCCCACCGGCCCGAACCGTTGCTGGAGGTCAATATCCTTGATGCCAAGCGGTACAAGCTGACCGATGGCGGCCTTGCCCGGATCAGAAGCAAACGCGGCACGGTATTGATGCGCGTATCCGTATCAGACGCCCAGATGCCTGGCGAAGTCTTCATGCCGATGCACTGGAACGATGTTTATTCATCGGCGGGCGGTATCGGTCGTCTACCAACCGCGCATGTCGATCCCTATTCCGGGCAACCGGAAACCAAACACATTCCGGTTTCCATCGAACCGTTTGAACCGCTCTGGCAGGGATTGCTGTTTTCCAACACGCCGGTTGATCTTTCAAACCTGCCCTATTGGGTGGCGGCAACCGGCCCCGGCTGCATGATTTACGAAATCGCCGGCGACAGGCCCTGCCTGTTCAAATCCATGTTGCCGATGGCGGCCAACAATACTGACGATGAAAACGCCATCGAACACATCATTGAATATAACGACGGCAAAAAAGGCGTTCATCGTTATGCCCGCCTGAATGGCGACCGCATCACGGGTGCACTTTTTGTCGGGCCGGATCGCCCCGCCCTTGGCCGGGACTGGATATCGGCACTGCTGGGCAATGATGCCATCAGCGGCCCGGAACGCAATGCGCTTCTGGCGGGCCGCATGCCCGATGCGGGGGCCATCAATGATCGTTTGATCTGTTCGTGCTTCTCGGTCGGGCTGGCGGCCATCACGCGCGCCATTCATGACCAGAACGCTGTCAGCACCGCCGATATCGGCCGCCTGTTGCAAGCCGGAACCGGGTGCGGCTCCTGCCTGCCCGAACTCAAGGAGATTCTTGATGACGCATTACCGCGCGCCGCAGAATAAGCAGCAATATAAATCGGCACAACCCGAAAACCTGCATGGCCCTGAAACGGAAAACCGGGAAACCTTCCCCTTCTTTCCGGCCTTCGTCCATGTCACCGGCAAAAAGGTCGTCGTGCTGGGCGGGGGCGAGGTCGCGGCAGGCAAACTCCGCCTTTTGCTGCGCAGTCAGGCCGATATTACCGTCATCGCGCCAGAACTTTGCACCGACATCGCAACGATGGTCGATACCGACACGATCCGCTGGGAGGCAGCCCCGTTTGTCGATACCATGCTAAATGGCGCAGTCATGATCTTTGACGCCGCCGATGACATGCACCTGACACGCCGGGTCAAGGTCGCGGCCAAACGGCGCAACATCCTATTGAATGTTGTCGACAAGACCGAACATTGCGATTTCATCGTCCCTGCAATCCTTGACCGGGCACCGGTGATGGTCACGATCTCGACCGGCGGCTGCGCCCCGGCACTGGCGCGCATCATCCGCCAACGCCTTGAAACCACCCTGCCCGCGTCGATGTCACAACTGGCAAGCCTCGCCCGCAGTGCACGCCGTCGCGTTGCCGCCCACCTGCCCGACAATGTCGCCAGACAGCGGTTCTGGACGCATTTTTTCCAGAACGGATTGCAGGATACCCACCTGACGCAAAGCACCCCGCAGGATCTTGACGCCGCCCTGACCCGCTTCGTCCCCGAAGGCAGCTCCGCCACCGTCCCGGGCGGCCAGATCCTTCATGCCGATGTCACTGCCGACAATGCCTTTGACCTTGCCCATGGCATTGCACGCGCGATTGAAACATCCGACATCATTTTCCACATGCCCGGCATCGCGCCTGACATTCTGGATCTTGCTCGACGCGACGCCACCGTGATCGAACTTGAAAACAGCGGCAATGATGGAAACATTGATGACGACGCGCGTGAACGGCTGAAACACCAAGCCGCCTTTTTCGCCCGACAAGGCAGCAATATCACCTGCCTGTATCGAAACTAACGCTTCAAAAACCGCGCAAGCCCATCCATCGCCCTGTGAATACGGTCTTCCGATACCGCATAACAGGCCCGAATATGCCCCGCACCCTCGGCACCAAATGCCTCGCCCGGGGCAAGACCAATGCCCTCGGACAGCAAAAGCTCCTTGGCAAAGGAAAGCGTATCCTCAACCCCATCAACCCGGAAAAACGCATAAAACGCGCCGTCGGCTTCGGGCAGGTGGATGCGGTTCATGTCGCGTAACCGTTCGATGATCGCAGCCCGCGCAAGGCTGTATCTGGCGCGGGAACCAGCAACGAAATCCTCGCCCTGTTCAAGGGCAACAATGCCTGCCTGCTGAATGAACCCAGCCGGGCAGGACACGTTAAATTCCATCAGTTTTTCAAGTTCACTGCCAACACCTTTGGGCGCAGTAATCCAGCCCAATCGCCAGCCTGTCATCGCCCAGCTTTTGGAAAAGCTGTTGATCACCATGATCCGCGTATCGTCGCTGACATAGGGCACAAATGACGGGGCCACATCCGATCCGTCATAGATCAGGCGCGCATAAACCTCATCCGCGATCAGCCAGATCCCCCGTTCGGTGGCAAATTCGACCAGCTTTTTCTGGTCCTCCGCGGGCATCACCCAGCCGGTCGGATTATTCGGCGAATTGATCAGGATGGCACGCGTATCGGGCGCACAGGCGGCAATGAATTCATCGATATCAAGCTGCCAGCCATCATTCCCGGACCGCAACGGCACGGTCGTAACATTCGCACCAAGAAGCTTAGGCATCGCAACAATATTCGGCCAGATCGGTGCCGTGGTCACCATCCTGTCACCCGCCTTCAGGATCGACTGCATCGCAATCATCAGGGCATTTAACCCCGATACCGTCACGGTGATGTTTTTACGGTCCAGTGCCGTGCCATAAAAGCGATTGCCATAAACCGCCAGCGCATCGCGAAGCGGTGTTATGCCCCGGTTGGGCTGATAAAAAGTATCCCCCGCTTCAAGGGCCGCAATCGCCGCCTTGCGAATGAATTCCGGGGTCGGCTGATCGGGTTCGCCAAACCATAGCGGCACGATATTTTCGCGTCCCATGCCCAGATGGGCAACCTCGCGGATCAGCGACGCGCCAATATCACGCACGTCATGTCGGATGCCGTTTGCGGCAAACGGGGAAACAGGCAGGCTATCTGAAACGGACATCTGGGGCGCACCGATAAGAGATCAAAGGTTTTCCAACCAACAGCCAATCCCGTTTTCAACGCCCCGTCAATCGGACAATTTCCAACCGGCATCATCACGCGTGCATGATTTCCCCAAAGACCGTGATAGGATTATGGTTGTGTCTGCAATGATTTAACCGGAAACCAAAATGTTTGACGCCCGCCTGCGCCCCCTGATCGACAAACCATTGAATGCCGTGGCACGCCGCCTGTCGGGCAGCGGCGTTACCCCGAACATGGTGACCGGCCTTGGTTTCGTCATTGGTATCCTTGCTGCGGTCGCACTCGCCTTTCGGCTGGATCATATCGCGCTTGGACTGATTTTGCTCAGCCGCATCATGGATGGTCTGGACGGGGCTGTTGCCCGCCATACCCAACCGCGATCACGTCACGCCGGATCAAAGTCACAGGAAAGCGACCTTGGCGGCTATTACGATATCGTCGCCGATTTTCTGTTTTATTCCGGGATCATTCTGGCTTTCGCCGTCGGGCGCCCCGACCATGCCTTGATGGCCGCATTTCTGATTTTCTGTTTTGTCGGCACCGGCTCAAGCTTTCTGGCCTATGCGATTATCGCGGCCAAAACCGTACGCAATCATGAAAAACAGGGGAAAAAAAGCTTCTATTACCTGACCGGTATTACCGAGGGCAGCGAAACCATTTTTGTCCTGGTCCTGATTTGCCTGTACCCGGAATGGTTCCGGCAAATCGCTGCCGTGTTTGGCACTTTATGTCTGATCACAACGGCGGGCCGGATCATGCAGGCCCGCCGGGATTTTGGATAAAACCGGTATGATTTCCGCCTCAAAAGCCCGACCTTGTCCACAAGGGCGATTAAGAACCGGAATGGTAATGCGATCAGTGATCGGATTCTTCAACAAAGTTTTCGGCAAGGCCGGTATCATATTCCAACCCATCGCGGGTCAGAACGACGCTTGCCGGATAACCTTCGCGCGCCAGCCCCTTGCGGGCCAGAACCACCCAGACGGCAGGATTTGAAAAGCCGCTGGCATCACGCGCAGCAACCACGAATTTGCCAACATGAACATGATCCCCATGCGCATGCGGAATACGCAACAGGGTCGCATCGCCGGTGGCTTCGTCAATCGAACCCGAATTCGGGTCCTTGGCAATAATCTGCGCCAGCACAAGCGTGCGCAGTTGCAGGTTATTGAGCTTCAGCGGATTTTTGCGTTGTACCGGCATGATGTCGTCCTGATGGTTTGAAACTGTTGGCCCAGATATCTGCGAGTGCGCGCAAATATTCAAGCCCTGATTTGTTTATCATCCGCCGCCTGCCAGCATTTTGCGCAAATTCCGGTCACGCTTCAAATGCCATTCGCGGCTCATCGCCTCGCCAAAGGTACGGAACCGTTCAACATAAACAAGCTCCCATTGCCGCCCGCGCGTCGTTTTGGCTCCCTTCCCGCTATTGTGCGTGGCAAGCCGCGCCTCAACATCGGTTGACCAGCCGACATAGGTGCGCGGGCGGGGAATATCCCGCTCGCGCAACACATAGACAAAGGTGAATGACGCCATGCTAGCACCACCCTTTGCGCCGGGCACTTGGTGATATGCTGGATTTCGTTGCAGGACGTATCGAAAATGCCGGTTTGTGAGTACTCAAGGTACGTGAGCACTGGAAGCGCAGCAAATAGGCATTTGCAGACCGCCCTGTAGCGAAAGACGACATATCAGCCCATGGTCGAGTTGAAGGCCCCACCATCAAGCAGTACATTCTGTCCGACCATAAACTTTGCGTGTTCGCTGCACATGAAGGCACAGGTCGCCCCGAAATCAATCGGGTCACCAAAACGCCCGGTCGGAAGACCCGCCTGTGTTTTGGCACGCGCCTCGTCAAGGCTGATATCCTCGTTCTTCGCCCGATTGGTCATCAATGCATTGATACGGTCGGTATCATGTTGCCCCGGCAACAGGTTATTCATGATCACGCCATCCTTGGCCACCTGGCGCGCCGTCCCGGCCACAAAGCCGGTCAACCCGGCCCGTGCCGCATTCGAAAGCCCCAGATGCGGGATCGGCGATTTGACCGAACCCGACGTGATATTAACAATCCGGCCCCATTTACGCGAAATCATGCCCGGCAAAACCGCGGTCGCCAGCAGGATCGGCGTCAGCATGTTGGACTGAACCGCAGCATCCCATTCGGCCTGTCCCCAGTCGGACCAGACACCGGGCGGCGGGCCACCGGCATTATTGACCAGAATATCGGGCATGCCTTCGGCCGCCAGAACCTTGTTACGGCCCTCTTCCGTGGTGATGTCGCACGCAACCGTCGTGACTTTGACGCCAAAGGTATCGCGAATATATTCCGCGGTTTCCTTCAACGGCCCTTCGGAACGCGCATTCAGCGTCAAATCAACACCTGCCTCGGCAAGCTTGATCGCACAACCACGCCCAAGTCCTTTTGATGACGCACAGACAATCGCCTTGCGGCCCTTGATTCCCAGATCCAATGGATCCTCCCATTCTGGAGTTCTTGCAATGGCAGGAATTTAGCCCGGCAATAATGCTCCGGTCAAACAGCCTTCCACAATCCGGAAGGCATTAGTCGCCAAACACCGCATCATGGGCCGCAACATAGGCTTTGGCGGCTTTCGAAACTTCACCTGCCGTCATACCGGGCTTGTAGATACCTGATCCAAGACCAAACCCGTCACAACCGGCCTTGGCATAGGTCGCAAAATCATTCGGCCCAACCCCGCCAACCGCATACACTGGCATGTCTTTTGGCAATACGGCCCGCATCGCCTTGATGCCATCGGCACCGATGATACTGGCCGGAAAGATTTTAAGCCCGCTTGCACCGGCCTTGATCGCGGCAAAGCATTCACTCGGCGTCAGAACACCGGGCCATGATCCCATGCCAAGTTCTCTGGTTTTGGCGATGACCGCACTATCGCAATTGGGCGACACAATGAATTCCCCCTTTGCCGCCTTGACGCTCGCGACGTCTTCGGGCGTCAGAACCGTACCAGCCCCGATCAATGCCGCATCCCCAACTTCCTGCTTCATCGCCGCGATACTTTCAAGCGGCTCGGGCGAATTCAACGGCACTTCGATCATCGTGATCCCGGCATTGGCAAGCGCACGCGCCATTGATGCCGCCTCGTCGGGTTTTACGCCGCGCAGGATGGCAATCAACCGACGATGCGACACGGGGGTTGCCGTGTCCGTAATCTGCGAATTGACCGAAGTCGGATATGCCATTTTACACCTGCAAAGCCTGAAAAAAGAATGTTGTTACGATATGTTTATT
>CBIHMD010000059.1:0-9908 GCA_966210655.1 uncultured Thalassospira sp. | reverse complement strand
AACATTTAAAAACAGCGGGAAGGATCCAAAAATCCACCGGGTGCCTTCGGAAAAAATAAGAATAAGCGCAAATGTCGCCAGCACCTGATCAAGATGATCGCGTTTATAAAGCCTGCGGATCACCAGCATCTCAACCAGCGCCCCCGCAAGGGCGGCCGCCATCAAACTCGCCACAAGCCCCAGCCAGAATGAACCGGTCCATGCCGCAACGGCCGCGCACGCAAACGCGCCCACCATATAAAGCGATCCGTGCGCCAGATTGATCAGCCCCATGACGCCAAAAACAAGCGTCAGACCCGATGCCATCAGAAACAGCATGACCCCCGACTGAAGGCCGTTCAGAAGCTGCTCCAGAAATAAAGAAAACATACAGAAAAATCTCCGTCACAAGTGGCGGGCATTCGCCCCGGATGACCGGACAATGCCCGCCGCCTTGTCAGACTTCTTTTACATCGTGCATTCCGACGCATAGGCGTCGGCATGATCGGTAAGGGCTGTTCCAATGATCTTGTTGGTCAGAACGTCGCCTTCCTTCACCACTTCACGGACATAAATGTCCTGGATCGGGTGCTGGTTCGGGCCAAAGATGAATTTGCCACGGACGGAATTGAAGTCCGCCGCACGCAGCGCATCACGGAATGCGTCGGCATCCTTGACGTCTGCCTTGTCCATTGCCGACAGCAACAGATTGGCGGTATCAAAGCCATATGACGCATAGATCGACGGCAGGCGGCCATATTCCGCCTGGAAGGTTTCGACAAACGCCTTGTTGGTGTCGTTGTCGATGTCCTTGGACCAGTTTGCAGTGTTTTTGATGCCAATCGCCGCATCGCCAATCGCGCCCAGAATGCCCTGATCCAGCGAGAATGCCGGACCGATCAGCGGAATATCCACACCCGACTGGGCATACTGTTTCATGAACGCAATGCCCATGCCGCCCGGCAGGAAGAAGAACACGCTATCCGCACCCGATGCACGGATCTGTGCGATTTCGGCGGCATAGTCGGTCTGACCAAGCTTGGTGTAAACCTCGCCCGATACATCACCCAGATAGAAACGCTTGAAACCGGCGATGGAATCCTTGCCCGCCGGATAGTTCGGCGCCATCACAAAGGTTTTCTCGTAACCGGCACTGGTCGCATAACCGCCTGCGGCTTCATGCAAATTGTCGTTCTGGTACGAAACGCTGAAGTAATTCTTGTTACAGCCCTTGCCCGCCAATTGTGACGGCGCGGCATTGACCGAAAGATAAAACTTGTCCTGTGCCACCGCCGACGGCACCACCGCCATCGCCAGGTTCGACCAGATGATACCGGTCAGGACATCGACCTTCTCGCTCTGGATCATTTTATCGGCAAGCTGAACCGCGATATCGGGTTTCTGCTGATCGTCTTCGATCACAACCGTCAGGTCCGGGTTATTGGCCTGCTTGACCGCCAGCATGAAACCATCCCGCGCGTCGATGCCAAGCCCCGCACCGCCACCCGAAAGGGTCGTGATCATGCCAACCTTGACCGGCTCGGCCTGTGCCGCCCCCGCCATCAAAAGCGCAGCCAAAGCTGCGATTGTCGTCTTAGTGCCCTTCATTAAAGCCTCCGTGTTTATATGTTTTTATCTACTCAGCAACACGTTGATCCCGCGACTTTTTCTATCGTCTGTCGTCGCAGTTTTATGAACCTGATGCCTGCCCCTGATTTTGCAGTGTTCCATCAGGCCCGTCCATCCTCAAAGCGTGGTTCGCACCCGCCAGAGTTCCGGAAACAGTTCAACTTCCAGCATTTTTTTAAGGTAACTCACCCCGCCGGTCCCCCCGGTCCCGCGTTTGAAGCCAATGACGCGCTCCACCGTGGTCACATGGTTGAACCGCCACCGCCGGAAATAATCCTCAAAATCCACCAGCTTCTCGGCCAGCTCATAAAGCGGCCAATGCTTTTCAGGCGCGCTGTAAACCCGATGCCACGCCGCAATCACATCGTCATGCGCCGCGTATGGCGCACTGACATCGCGTGATAACACCGCATCTGGCACCGCAATCCCCTCGCGCGCCAGAAGCGCCAGCGCCTCGTCATAAAGGCTGGGCCTTGCCAGTTCGGCGTTGAGCATGTCGGTAATGTCGTCGCGGTGCGCATGCGGGCGCAACATCGCATGGTTCCGATTGCCCAGCATGAATTCGATCTGACGATACTGATAGGACTGGAAGCCCGACGACGGGCCCAGCGCATCGCGAAACGTCGTATAGTCGCTGGGCGTCATGGTCCGCAAAACGTCCCACGCATTGTTCAATTGCTCGAATATCCGCGATACCCGCGCCAGCATCTTGAATGCCGGTTGCAGGCGCCCTTCGCGGATGGCATCACGTGCGGCGGTAATTTCACGGATCGCAAGCTTCATCCACAATTCGGATGTCTGATGCTGAATGATAAACAGCAACTCATCCTGCGCATCGGTCAATGGATGCTGCGCGCTCAGAACGGCATCAAGTGCCAGATAATCGCCATACGACATCTGATCGGAAAAATCGGTGCGCGCGCCTTCGGCACTTGGGTCATAGGGCTGGTTCATCGGGCAGCCGGTATTTTTGGCTTTATCGCTCATGTCACGGCATTCCTTTTATGGAATCCCGGCTTGTCCCAGGCGCGCGTTTCCATGATTTCGGCCAGTATTTTCACCGCGCCATCGACATCGTTGTTGTCGATATAAAGCGGGGTAAAGCCAAACCGGATGATATCGGGTGCCCTGAAATCACCAATCACGCCGCGCGCGATCAGGGCCTGCATCACCGCATAGCCATTTTCAAACCTGAACGATACCTGCGATCCGCGCTTGCTGGCATCACGCGGGCTTGCCAGTTCCAGCATCGGGCAACTTGCTTCGACCCCGGCGATGAACTGCTCGCAAAGTTCAATGCTGCGCGCCCGGATATCGGCCATCTCGACCCCGTCCCACGCCTTCATCGCCTCTTCCAGAACCGTCATCTGAATGACCGGCGGGGTGCCGACCCGCATCCGCGAAACATCGGGTGCCGGGCTGTATTCAAGGTCAAAGGCAAAGGGTGCGGCATGGCCAAGCCATCCCGACAATGCCGGGCGCACGGTCTTCGCATGATCGGGCCGGACATAAATGAATGCCGGCGCACCGGGGCCACCGTTAAGGTATTTATAGGTGCAACCGACCGCAAAATCGGCTTCACATCCCGCAAGGTCGACCGGCACCGCCCCCGCCGAATGCGCCAGATCCCAGATCACAATCGCGCCCGCGTCATGGGCCAGCTTGGTGATCCGTTTCATGTCATACATCCGCCCGGTGCGGTAATCGACATGGGTCAGCATCAGAACCGCAAGGTCCTCGTTGATCAGGCTTTCGACATCTTCCGGGTTTGGCGTCTTAAGGACATGACCCTTATCAAGGCTTTTGATCAGCCCGTCGGCGATATAAAGGTCAGTCGGGAAATTGCCATTGTCCGACACCACCACCTTGCGATCCGGGTTCATTTCAAGCGCACTTGCCAGCGCCTGATAAACCTTGATCGACAATGTATCGCCCATCACAACCGTACCCGGTGCCGCCCCGATCAGACGCGCGACCAGATCGCCAACGCGCTTGGGCTGCTCCATCCACCCGGCATCATTCCAGCCGCGAATAAGCATCTCGCCCCATTCATCACTGATCATGGATTTGGCGCGCGCAGCCGCACTTTTCGGCATCGCGCCCAATGAATTACCGTCAAGGTAAATCACCCCGTCAGGGATATGGAACAAGGCTTTGGTGGCGGCGAAGTCGATCATGCAGACATTTCCTGTTTCAGGCGGAATCGCTGGATTTTTCCAGTCGCGGTTTTTGGTAGTGCGTCGATAAACAGGATCGAACGCGGATATTTATAAGGTGCAATCGTCGCCTTGACATGATCCTGCAAAAGCTTCGCCATTTCCGGCGACGGATTGGCATTCGTGGTCAATACCACATGCGCCTGCACGATATAACCGCGTTCCTCGTCGGCGGCTGCCACCACCGCGCATTCCGCCACATCCGGGTGCGCCAGCAACGCTGCCTCGACCTCTGGCCCGGCAATGTTATAGCCCGACGAGACGATCATATCGTCATTACGTGCGGCAAAATGGAAATAACCCTCGCTATCGACAAAAAACGCATCCCCCGTCAGGTTCCAGCCATCACGCACATAGCCATGCTGCCGATCATCGGCCATGTAACGGCACCCGGTCGGGCCACGCACCGCAAGCTTGCCAATCGTCCCAATGGGAAGCTCGTTCATTTCATCATCAACGATTTTGGCTTCATATCCGCCCACGGGGCGTCCGGTGCAGGCCGGGTGACTGTCGCCAAACCGGTTGGAAATAAAGATATGCAGCATCTCGGTCGCGCCAATGCCATCCAGCATCGGCTTGCCGGTCTTGTCCATCCATGCCTTGTAAACCGGGGCTGGCAATGTTTCGCCCGCCGAAACCGCAGCGCGCAGCGACGATAAATCCGCCCCGCCATCCATCGCGGCCAGCATCGCCCGATATGCGGTCGGCGCGGTAAAGCACACGGTTGCCTTATAGGTCTCGATAATCTCGATCATGTTGGGCGGTGACGCCTTTTCAAGCAGCGTCGCCGTCGCCCCGAAGCGCAATGGGAACACAGCCAACCCGCCAAGCCCGAAGGTAAAGGCCAAGGGCGGCGATCCGACAAACACGTCATCGGGCGTCACATTCAGGACTTCCTTGGCATAGCCATCGGCAATGATCAGAAGATCACGATGGAAATGCATCGTCGCCTTGGGCTCCCCCGTGGTGCCAGATGTAAAGCCCAGCAACGCAACATCATCGCGCCCGGTCTTGACCGCCTCATATTTCACCGATTTGGTCAGCGCGATGCGATCCAGTTCGGCGTCATGATTGGCCGTACCGTCAAAGCCGATCACCTTCTTAAGGAACCTGCTGTCCTTCGCACACGCCACCAGCTCATCCATCAGCCGCGTATCGCAAAGGGCAAATTCGATCTCGGCCTTGTCAACGATCTGGGCCAGTTCACCGGCACGCAGCATCGGCATGGTATTGACCACAACCGCCCCCGCCTTGGTCGCCGCCAGCCAGCAGGCCACCATCGCCGGATTATTGGCCGACCGGATCAAAACCCGGTTGCCGGGCTTGACCCCGTAATCCTCGGCCAGCGCATGGGCAATGCGGTTGGTCCAGTCGGACAGTTCCTTGTATGTCCGCTGGCGGCCATTGCCGATCAATGCGGTATTATCGCCAAATCCCTGTTCGACCAGTCGGTCGGTCAGCTCGACCCCGGCATTGAGATATTCGGGATACTGAAACTTTTCGAGGTTGAATTCCGGCCAACTTTCGACCGGTGGCAGATTGTCCCTTGCGAACGTATCGCTATGTGCGGTTGGACCCAGAACGTGCGACATGGTTAAGCCCCTGATACAGCTATTTTTGTGCCAGCGTTTGCCGTGCAATGATTATTTTTTGGACGTCTGACGCGCCTTCATAAATCCGAAGGGCACGAATTTCCCGATACAGCGTTTCAACGATGTGCCCAGAACGCACACCATCGCCGCCATGTATTTGCACCGCCTTGTCGATGACGGTTTGGGCATGATCGGTTGAATAAAGTTTTGCCATCGCGGCCTCGCGCGATACCCGCGAAGCCCCGCTATCCTTAAGCCACGCGGCGCGATAAACCAGAAGCGCACTGGCATCAACATCAAGCGCCATGTCGGCCACATGCCCCTGCACCATCTGCAAATCAAACAACGGCGCACCAAACAGTTCGCGGGACTGAACGCGATTAATGGTCTCGTCAAGCGCACGACGGGCAAAGCCGAGTGCGGCGGCGGCAACAGTCGACCGGAACACGTCCAGAACCGACATCGCGATCTTGAACCCTTCACCCGGAAGGCCAATGAGTGCGGTCGCCGGAATGCGGCAATCGCTGAATTTCAATCGCGCCAAGGGATGCGGTGCAATGGTTTCCAGCCGCTCGGCAATCGAAAGACCCGGTGTGTTGGCGGGCACCAGAAACGCCGAAAGCCCCTTGGCCCCCGGTGCCTCGCCGGTACGGGCAAACACGCAGTAAAAATCGGCGATCCCGCCATTGGAAATCCAGGTCTTCTCGCCATTCAGGACAAAATCGCTGCCATCGGCGCGGGCTTCCAGCGCGATATTGGCAACATCCGACCCCGATTGCGGTTCGGTCAGGGCAAAGGCCGCAATCGCCTTGCCCGAACGGACTTTCGGCAGGATATCCGCCCGCTGTGCCTTTGTACCAAACAGCGAAACCGCCCCGCTGCCAAGCCCCTGCATGGCAAAGGCAAAATCGGCCAGCCCGTCATAACGCGCCAGCGTCTCACGGATCAGGCAAAGCGACCGGACGTCAAGCTTCGCGCCATCCTCATCCGGGTCAATGGCGGCATGGTTCAACCACCCGCCATCGTTAAGCCGCGCCACAAGGTCACGGCACGCCGCATCGACATCATGATGATCGATACCATCAAGATTGGCCGCCGCCCACGCATCAAGCCGTGCGGCAAGGTCGCGGTGCCGGTCTTCGAAAAACGGCCAGTCAAGATAGGACGTATCAGCCATCAGTTCCCCTCGAACACCGGTTTTTCCTTGGCGACAAATGCCTTGTAGGCGCGATTGAAATCCTCGGTCTGCATGCAGATCGCCTGCGCCTGCGCTTCGGCCTCAATCGCCTGCTCGATCCCCATATTCCATTCCTGCGCCAGCATGGTTTTCGTCATCATGTGACCGAAATTCGGGCCTTCGGAAATCCGGGTTGCCAATGCAATCGCCTCGGCCTCCAGAACATCCCCCTCGACCAGCCGGTTATAAAAGCCCCACCGCTCGCCCTCATCGGCACTCATGGAACGCCCGGTATAAAGAAGTTCGGCCGCCCGGCCCTGCCCGATGATACGCGGCAGGATCGCACATGCCCCCATGTCACAACCCGCAAGTCCGACACGGGTAAACAGAAATGCGGTTTTCGAAACCGGGGTCGCAATGCGCAAATCCGATGCCATGGCAATGATCGCCCCGGCACCAACGCAAATGCCGTCCACCGCCGCAATCACCGGCTTGCCACAGCCAATGATCGATTTGACCAGATCGCCGGTCATGCGGGTAAACTCTAAAAGCCCCTTCATGTCCTTGTCGATCAGCGGGCCGATAATGTCATGCACGTCCCCGCCCGAACAGAAATTGCCCCCGTTCGATCCGAACACCACCGCCTTGATATCATCGGCATAAACCAGATCGCGGAACGTATCGCGAAGCTCGGCATAACTCTCGAATGTCAGCGGATTTTTGCGTTCCGGCCGATCCAGCGAAATGACCGCAACATCGCCTTCCATGCGCCAGTTGAAATGCTTTGGCGTGATGTTTGCCATCTTAGTCATGGTGCGCCTCGTTATGATGATAAACAGTCCGAAGGATACGGATCAGGGCATCGGCATCATGGGCCGACAGATCGGAAAACAGCTCGGACACCCAGCCTTCATGCACAAGGGCCCGCTCGGCAAAATCCTTCTCGCCCGCTTCCGTCAGGCGCACGATCGATGCCCGGCGATCATTTTTAACCGGCACGCGCACCAGCATCCCCTCGGTGACAAGCCGGTCAACAATCCCCGTGACATTGCCGTTCGATACCATCAACGCACTTGAAAGCTCGCTCATGCGCATCCCGTCGCGGGATCGGTAAAGCGCCGCCATCACGTCAAAGCGCGGCAGGGTGGACCCGAATTCAAGGCGCATCTTCTCGCGAAGCTCGCCCTCGATCTTGCGCGACACGCGTAAAACCTGAAGCCACGCCCTAAGGCGCGCCTTTGAGATATCGGATGTTTCATTATGCGGCATATCGGGGTCGCGGACTGTTTTATCCATATTCATATCTCTCCTCCCGATACCGAAATCGCCTGTCCGGTGATTGATGCGGCCTGGCTGCCTGCCAGCCACATCACGGTCTGGGCAACTTCTTCGGGCGCGATCAACCGGTTCTGCGGATTGATCTTCGCAAGGCTTGCGCGTGCGTCTTCCGCACTCATGCCGGTTTTCGCAACGATATTGGCAACCGATTGTTCAAGCATCGGCGTTTCCATGAAACCGGGGCACACCGCATTGACCGTGATCGGCGTTGATGCCAGCTCGGTCGCAAGGCTTTTGACAAGCCCGATGACGGCATGTTTCGCCGCACAGTATGCCGTGACATAGGCATAACCCTTAAGCCCCGCCGTCGATGCAATCGAAATCAACCGCCCCGGCTTGGCGCGGTCCATCACGTTCAATCCCTCGCGGAACGTCAAAAACGTGCCGGTCAGGTTGACTTCCATCGTACGCTTCCACAGATCGATGGATGTTTTGCCAAATGGCGCGCTTTCGGCCATGCCCGCATTGGCAATCACCAGATCGGGCGCGCCGATCACATCGCAGAATGTGCCAAACATCGCACGCACCGATGCCTCGTCCGTCACATCGGCGGGAATGGCGGTGATATTGGGATGTTTTGCCACCTCGGCCAGCATCTCGGGCCTGCGGCCTGATACCGCGACCTTCACCCCGGCATCGGCGAGCATACGGGCCATGACGGCCCCCACACCCGTCCCGCCGCCGGTAATCAATGCTGTCTGGATGGCAAGGTTTCCCATGGGTTACACCTTCCCGGTCATGACGTCGGATCGTTCCGCCAGACGCCACATCTGATCCCGCCCGGCATAATACGGTTCCGGCCAGTTTTCCGTCCGGTTGCCAAGCCCGGCTGCCGCATGCAGCGTCCAGTACGGATCGGCCAGATGCGGCCGCGCAAGGCAGACAAGGTCCGCCCGTCCCGCCATCAGGATCGAATTGACATGATCGGGTTCGTAAATATTGCCAACCGCCATGGTCGCCATATGCGCCTCGTTCCGGATCCGGTCGGAAAACGGCGTCTGGAACATGCGGCCATAGACGGGGCGCGCGGCCTTCGTCGTCTGGCCTGCTGACACGTCACAGATATCGACATCATGGGCCTGCAACATCCGCGCGATCTCGACCGCTTCTTCGGGCGTCACGCCCTCATCACCGACCCAGTCATTGGCCGAAATACGCACCGACAACGGCTTGTGCGCCGGCCATGCGGCACGCACCGCATCAATCACTTCCAACGGATAACGCATCCGGTTTTCAAGCGACCCGCCATATTCATCACCGCGCGTATTGCTGACCGGGCTGATGAAGGATGACAGAAGATAACCGTGTGCTGCATGGACCTCGATCATGTCAAATCCCGCCCGATCCGCCATTTCGGCGGCTGCAACGAACTGACCCCGCACCCTATCCATATCATCGCGCGTCATCGGTTTTGGCGTCTGGTTACGATCGGACCACGCAATGTCGGATGCCGACATGATCGGCCAGTTACCCGATTTCAGCGGCGCATCCATTTCTTCCCAGCCAAGCTGGGTCGAACCCTTGCGCCCGGAATGGCCGATCTGCGCGCAGATTTTGGCATCCGTTTCGGAATGCACAAAATCGGTAATCCGTTTCCATGCCGCCTCATGCGATGGCGCGTAAAAACCGGGGCAACCCGGCGTGATGCGCCCCGTGTCGGAAACGCAGGTCATTTCGGTATAAACCAGCCCCGCACCACCCTTGGCGCGCTCCGCATAATGCACCAGATGCCAGTCGGTCGGGCAGCCATCCACCGCCTTGTACTGCGCCATCGGCGACACCACGATGCGGTTTTTCAACTTCATGTCACGCAATGTAAACGGCACGAACATCGGATGACGGATTTCATCATTCACCGGATCATTTGCCGGAATACCCGCCTTGCGCTGGAACCATCCTTCGGCATCCTTAAGCCACTTGGCATCGCGCATCCGAAGGTTCTCATGGCTGATGCGCTGCGATCTGGTCAAAAGGGAA
>CBIHMD010000058.1:0-10093 GCA_966210655.1 uncultured Thalassospira sp. | reverse complement strand
GCGCGGGAACGCCAGCATGCCGGCAACGAGGAAAACGAGAAACGGCGCAACCGGTCGGCACGGATACCATCGACATCCGCCCCAAGCCACCGCGCAACCGCGCGAATGTTTTCCGATGCCACCTCATAGGAAAGGGCCGCACTCGGTTTCGGACCCTCGCCCGAAATGCTGCCAAACACCGACAAATCCGTCCCCCCCGGCAAACCGGCGGAAACCTCGTTTAGTGTGACCTTGCTGTTGGCTATCGCGGCATTGATCCGCGCATTATGTACCGGCGTCTGATTGTAAATCAGGGTTTCAACTTCGAAATCAATCGATGCCGTAAGATCAGCCGGGATCATCGGCCCATTGGCCGCACCGGTTTTCTTGCCGCCTTGCGACGGGATCGACTGGCCACCTGCGCCACCATTGGTGCCATCCGCACCATTTGCCGGTGCCGCATCGCCATTGCCTTCGGTGGCCGCATCCGTACCACCCGCCGGGGCGGCACCCTCGCCCATATGGGTCAGGACAAGGATTGAATCGAGGTCAAGCTGATTGAACCGAAGCGCCACATCGGCCTTCATTTTCGGGTCCTGATCAATCGCAATCGCGCCCGATCCACGGGTTTCACCAAACCGGATCGACAGGTCATTGACCGTAACCGATTTGGCATTGGCGGCAACCTGCCCGCCCAGATTGAACGGCTTGGCGGCGATATCAGGGATATCCGCACCTTCGCCTGCAATGCGAAGGGCCGCTTCGCGCAGATCATCAAACTTGCCGTCGATCTGGCCGTTAAAGCCCGGATATTCTGCCGACAGGTCAACCTGACCACTGACATTGATCCCGCCATCAACCTTGTCGATGCCGATCTGCATACCAATCGGGAACGGGCCGGTCTGGCTGATTTCACCGACATTGAAATTAAATGTCAGCGGAATACCGCGATAGAAAACATATCCCTCGCCCTCGGCCGGACCATTCAGGCTATCGGCCGACACGCCAAGGGTCAGCCCCTCGATCCGCTCCGTGCTGCCCGGTGTGTGATAAAGGATTGTGGCATTTTCGATCTCCAGACGATCAATCTGGATCGTGCTGGCAAAATCGGATGAGCTGGCATCGCCGCCGTCAGATGACGCATCGGGCGCTGCTGCATCGCCTTCCGGCGCGGGGGCCGTGCTTGGCGGTGTGGTGATCGTGCCGGCATCCGGCCCGCTTTGTGCGGCCTGTGCCGGGTCAAATACCAGATTGTTGCTGCCATCCTCGAACGTCTCAATCGAAATCACCGGATCGATCAGGCTGATTTCAGTGACCTGCACATTGCCGGTCAGAAGCGGCATCAGGGCAACCGACACACGGACTTCTTCGACCGACACCATGTCGGGGTCCTGCGCGCCGGGCAGATTGCTGAGTGTCACCTGCTCGACCGACAGGGCCGGGAACGGCAGGACAGACATCGAAAGATCGCCGCGAATGTCAAGATTGCGACCGGTTGCGTCACGCACTGCCTGGGTGATTTGTGGCTTGTAACCATTCCAATCGATCAGGGATGGAATGATCAACAGGGCGGCGATGATCACGACCAGAACGGCACCAATCACGGCAAGGATCTTTTTCAACAGTCCGGCTCCGCTTTTTGCTCGGCACTCTGGAAACCGATGGCTCCGCAGGGTGCAATGTTATGATTTGATTCCAGCAGCATATGGCTCATACGGCTCGTCGCAACAGAAAATGGCAATAAGTTGGTTGATGATGCCATTTTGCGCGTATATCCGGTACGGACTTTTCCCTTCTGCCGGTTCACATATGTATTTGTGGGCAAGACCACTGGCAATCAAGCCGTTACCTATGGAAAACCACCGGCAAAGCCTCATATGAAAACCGGATGACATTCAACACAGCCAATACTGGTAATTGTTTTACGAAGTGATATCATCAACAAAAAAGAACACACCATCAGGGCTTTCCGGCTGTGTATCGGCCACCTTTGTCAATAAGGTGCAGGGAGGATGCAGATGTCCGAAACGACAATTGAACAATCAACAGGTCCCGTCAGCGGGCTTCCACAAGGCATTGCGATCCGCGAAGTCACCAGTGATCAATCCGGCAAATGGCTCGAAGCAGGCTGGCGCGATTTCAAACGTACCCCGGCCATCGGGCTTGCCTATGGCGGGCTTTGTGTTCTGGCCGGATACCTTATCCTGCTAAGCATGTTTCAAACCGGGCAGCCCTATCTGACCCTGCCGCTGGGTGCAGGCGTCATGCTTCTGGCCCCGGTCATTGCGGTTGGCCTTTATGAAACCAGCCGCCGCCTTGAAATGGGTGAAAATGTCACCCTGTGGCACAGCCTGAACGGTTTCCGACGCAATCCCGGACAGCTTGGCGCGATTGGCATTGTCCTGATGCTGTTCTTCCTGGCATGGACGCGCATCGCGATGCTGCTGTTTGCGCTGTTTTACAATGGATCGGTGCCATCACTTGATGTGCTGGTCTGGGAAACATTCTTTTCGCGCGATGCCATCACGTTTCTGATCACCGGCACCATCCTTGGCGGGGCGCTGGCAATGATGGTATTTGCCATCACGGTTGTCTCGATCCCGCTTCTGGTGGACCGTGATGTTGATGTGATTACCGCATTGATCACAAGAGTCACGGCATTTCGCAAAAACTGGCGGGTCCTGACCGGCTGGGCTGCGATGATTGCCGTCATGGCGGCGTGCGGCATGGTGGTCTTCCTGCTCGGCCTTGCCGTCATGATGCCGCTTCTGGGCTATTCAAGCTGGCACGCCTATCGCGGCCTGATCGACACCGAAAATGCCGAAGCCCGCCGCCTAAGACGTGTGGTGCCCTAACTGGCATTCAAACCCCGATCTTTGCCCGTAACGAAAAACGCCACCCAGTGAACGGGCGGCGTTTTCTCTAACAGGGTCGCGCTAACTGGTGGCTGATGCCCGCCGATCCGATGGACGCGCGGGCCGCACAAGGAACGTGCCCGCCACCACACAGCCCAGCGTCACGATCAGTTCCGGGCGCAATGTTTCCCCCAGAAGCAACGTCCCACCCGCCAGGCTGGTCAGCGCCATGACATAGCCGATCTGGCTGAGGAATACCGGGCCTGCCACGCGCTGCAATTCGAAATGGCAGATATACATCATGCTGGCGACCGCCATCTGAACCCCGATGATCAGCCACGCCATGCCATTGCCGAAATCAGGCACATGCAACTGATCCCGTCCGGTTTCAAACACAAGGCACAGGATCGCACTGGCCAGCATCATCCCCGACGCCAGCGTGAGCGGCGACGCCCCCGTGGGCCATGCCACCGTCCGGTAGACATTGCCAATCGCCAGACTGACCGGGATCAGGGCCGCCACCAGCAGATAAACCAGAAGGGTGCTATCAGGGGCGGTGATTTGCGGCACATACAAAAACAGCACACCGCAAAATCCAACCATCAACCCCATCAGGCGTTTGAACTGCGCGGTTTCAATCCCGATGCCCATCGAAATCAGATAGGTCATCAAGGGCGGCAATGCGGTAAAGACCCCGGCCATCGATGCCCCGATATAGGGCACCATGAAATAACCAAGCCCCATCGGAATGGCGAGGCTGACCAGACCGGCCACAAAATAATAGCGGATATATTTGCCCCGCAGCGGCGGCAAACCACCCCGCCCAATCGACAGCATCGCCAAAATCAGTCCGGCACCAAGGCATTGCCAGAACAGATAGGACAATGCCGGAATGCCTTCCTGCACACCGACTTTGGCCAGCAGGATCGAACTGCCGCCCATCGTTCCGGAACCAATCAGCAATAAAACAGGTTTGAGCCGGGTGGCGCTCATGGTCTTGATCCTTCCTCCGGCCTGCGCAGAGTTGTGGGGCGCGCAGGCAATTTCAATTTTCCGCACCCTAGCACAACATTACCAGTCGATCTTGCCGGTATTTGATCGTAGTTTATTTCCAATATGGAAATTATCGGATGAATTCACGGGGCTATGAATGGACCGCCTGCGCGCACTGGAATGTTTTCGCAAAATCGCCGAACGCGGTACATTTGCCGCCGCCGCCCGCGAACTCAACATGACGCCCGGCTCGATGACCAAGCATATCAACGCCCTTGAAGACCAGCTTGGCGTGCAACTGATCGCGCGCACCACGCGGCGTATGAGCCTGACCGAGGCGGGCGAAACCTATCTTGGCCGGATTGCCGGTATTCTTGATGACATGGCCGATGCCGATGAAACCGTGCGCGACCTTAACGATGGCCCGAGCGGGCGGGTGCGCATTGCCGCCCCGATGTCGTTTGGCATCCGGCAACTGTCCCCGATGATTGCCGAAATGATCGATGCCTATCCCGAACTGACCATCGAACTTGAACTGAATGACAAGGTCGTCGATCTGATTGACGAAGGCTTTGATATCGCCCTTCGGATCAGTGAGGCATTGCCCAATTCAAGCCTTATTGCCCGGCGATTATGCGGCTATTCCAGAGTCTTATGCGCAAGCCCCGCCTATCTTGCCAAATCTCCCGCACTCGAAAAGCCCGAGGATCTTTTGAACCACAACTGCTTTGTCTATACCAATGACAGTCGCCCGGGTTTCTGGACTTTCTCCGATGGTGAAAATGAACGCAACGTTCAGGTCAAGGGCCGCTTTTATGTCAACAGCAGCCTTGCGAAGCGTGACGCACTGCTGCAAGGTTGCGGGATCACGCTGACACCCCGACTGGTTGTCGCGGATTTGCTGCAGGATGGCCACCTCGTAAGCCTGCTGGATGATTTCGCCCCGCGCGAACTGGGACTTTTCGCATTATGTGCACCGCAACGTCATAAACTGCGTAAGATCAGAACCGTGATTGATTTCATGGCCCGGAAATTACGCGCAAATAGTGATCAGAGCATTCGATGACATCGCCCAAAACCGTTTCGACACGCCTTCTGGCATCACTGCCCGTCCTTGGTGCCCTGACCATTACCAATATCGCACATGCCCAGCAGGACACCGCATCCGGCCCGCAATCAATGCGCACCCCCGATGATAAATGGGGTGTCTCGCTGTCGATTGAAAACGATCTGTTCACCAAGAACAATCAGGACCAGCATTACACCAATGGCGTGCGGCTTGCCTTCGTCTCCCCCGAAGACAGCGCGCCCGAACCGGTTCTGAGTGCAGCCAAGGCCGTGCCGTTTTTCGCATCGAACGGTCGCATCCGCACCAGCTACGCCATCGGGCAAAGCATGTTCACACCAAACGACATCACCATTGCTGAAAACCAGCCCGATGACCGCCCGTGGGCTGGTCTGCTTTATGGCAGTGTCGGGCTTTTGTCCGATACCGGATTGCAGCGCGAAGGCGACAGCGACTATTCGCGCATCGATACGCTTGAACTGACCCTTGGCGTCGTCGGCCCGGCATCCTTCGCCGACAATACCCAGAAAGTCGTTCATAAAATGATCGACAGCCCGGAACCCCAGGGCTGGGACAACCAGATCCGCAACGAACCGATTGTCAACCTGGCCTATGAACGCAAATACCGAAGCTGGTTCGAAGGCGATGTACTGGGCCTTGAATATGACGCCACCCCGCATGCCGGTTTCATGCTGGGTAACGCCTATACCAATGCCGAAGTTGGGACCATGTTCCGGCTGGGCTTTGACCTTCCGGCGGATTACGGCCCGCCGCGCATCCGCCCAAGCCTTCCGGGATCGGACTTCTTCGCACCCGACACCGAAGGCGTGCCCATCAGCGGCTATCTGTTTGCCGGGGCTGCGGGTCGCTGGGTACTGCGTGACATCACCCTTGATGGCAACACCTTCAAGGACAGCAATTCCGTCGACAAGGAACCGCTGGTCGGCGATCTGCAAATCGGTTTCGCCATCATCGTCGGACAGGCCCGCTTCACCTACACCCACGTCTATCGCACCGCCGAATTCGAAGGCCAGGACAAGGGCGATCAGTTCGGCTCGCTCTCCGTCTCCTTCCGGTTCTGATCCGATACGATCAAATAAAAAACGGGGCCACTTGGGCCCCGTTTTCATTTCTCTGACAGATCGGACGATCTCAAAGCCCCGGTATCAGCTTGCCCGGGTTCATCAATCCTTTGGGATCAATCGCCGATTTGATCGCGCGCATCAGGGCAATCGTATCCGGGCCATGTTCGGCTTCCATGAAATCAAGCTTGCCATAACCGATGCCATGTTCGCCGGTGCAGGTCCCGCCCAGTTTAAGCGCACGTTCGACCATGCGATCATGCAGGCGTTTGGCTTCGGCCATCTGGCCTTCATCTTCGGGGTCCAGCAGAATCAGGGTATGGAAATTGCCATCACCCACATGGCCGACAATCGTGCAGGTCAGCGGGCTGGCATCACAATCGGCCCGCGTTTCGCGGATCGCCTCGGCCAGTTTTGAAATCGGCACGCAAACGTCAGTCGGCATCCCGGCCTTGCCCGGTTCAAGCTGCAGCGACGCGTAATACGCCTTGTGGCGTGCCGCCCACAATTTGTTGCGGTCTTCCTGACGGGTCGCCCACTGGAATTCCTCGGCACCAAATTCCTCGGCAACCGACTGAACAAATTCCGCCTGTTCCTTCACGCCCGCTTCGGTGCCATGGAACTCGAAAAACAGCGTCGGGGCTTCCTTGTGATCGGTCTTGGAATAATTGTTGATCGCGCGGATTTGCATCTCGTCCAGAAACTCGATGCGCGCCACCGGAATACCCGCCTGAATGGTCAGGATCACGGTATCGACCGCCGCATCAACACTCGGAAACGCACAGACTGCCGCCGACATCGCTTCGGGGATGCCATACAGCTTCAATGCGATTTCGGTGATCACGCCAAGCGTACCTTCGGACCCGACAAACAGGCGCGTCAGGTCGTAACCTGCCGATGATTTGCGCGCCCGGTTGGCGGTCTTGATGATCTTGCCATCCGGTGTGACGACGGTAAGGTTCAAAACATTGTCTCGCATGGTGCCATAACGCACCGCATTGGTGCCCGATGCGCGCGTTGCCGTCATGCCGCCAATCGACGCATTCGCCCCCGGATCAATCGGGAAAAACAGACCGGTATCGCGCAGATGATCGTTAAGCTGTTCGCGCGTCACCCCGGCCTGAACCCGGCAATCAAGGTCCTCGTTATTGACCTCAAGGATCGCATCCATCCGCGAAAGATCAATACAGATCCCCCCGCGCAGTGCCGCGACATGCCCCTCAAGCGACGACCCGGTGCCAAACGGCACGATCGGCACGTTATGTTCGGCACAAAGTGTCACGACCTTCGCGACTTCCTCGGTCGAGGTGGCAAAAACCACCGCATCGGGCGGGGATGCCACGTGCCAGCTTTCATCCTTGCCATGCTGTTCGAGAACGGCGGCGGCGGTCGACAGGCGATCCCCCAGCATATCGCGCAGGGACGCGATCAGGCTTTCGGGGGTTTCAATGCGGTCATATTGGCGATGGGACATGACGTTCCTCTTGGTCTTCGGTGGCAGCCTGCCGGAATCAGACGGGGCGCATGACCGGCAGGTCAAAAATTTGGCCCCCAGCCTAATCCGATACATCCCAAATTGGTATTACCTTTTGCCGCGAAATGCAAAAAACCGCCCATAATGTTACGGGCGGTTTTGCAAATCCGGTTACGATGTCCGCCTGTCTCAGACGCCAAGTGCGTCCTTGACCGCGGCCAGTCCGTCGTCGCCATCCTTGGTGGTCACACCCGCAAGCCACGCATCAAGAACCGACGGGTCTTCTTTCAGAAGCTTGGTCGCGGCATCATTGGGTGCCATGCCGTCATTGATGATCATCCCCATCATGGTGTTTTCCATATCAAGGGTGAAACTGACATTATCAAGCAGCTTGCCAACATTCGGGCAGGCCTTGGCAAAGTCGCCGCGTACCAGCGTATAGACATCCGCCCCGCCGTAATTCGGGCCGAAATAATCATCGCCACCTTCAAGATAGGTCAGGTCGAACTGGTTGTTCATCGGATGCGGTGCCCATGCCAGGAACACGATCCAGTCTTCGCCGCGTTCAAGGCGCTTGGCCTGTGCCAGCATCGCCTGTTCGCTGCTTTCGACAAGTTCCCAACCCTCAAGACCGAAATCACCGGAATCGATCATTTTCTGGATCAACTGGTTGGCCGGTGCGCCCGGCTCAATGCCGTAAATCTTGTGATCGAACTCTTCACCATGTGCGCCCAGATCGGCAAAGCTTTTGATCCCTTCGGCGGCAACATATTCCGGCACGGCAAGCGTGAATTTCGCCCCCTTCAGGTTCACACCCAGATTTTCAATACCGCCCTTTTTGTCCGCCGCATCAACGAATTTCTGCTGGGCGGGCATCCAGTTGCCCTGAAACACGTCGACTTCCCCGGCACCCAGCATTTCAAAGGTCACCGGCACGGAAATGGTTTCAACTTTCTGCTGATAGCCCAATGCTTCAAGCACCACACCGGTCAGCGCATTGGTCGATGTGATGTCGGTCCATTGCGGGTCGGAAAACACCACGGTATCGCAGGCGGCATCTGCAGCACTTGCAGGCGTCGTCTGGCCAAACCCGGCCAGTGCAACACCGATCGCCATCATCCCCAAAAGTCCTGTTTTTTTCATTTTTTGCCTCCTTCTGATTGGTTAATTGCTGTTCCGGCCGTTCATTCCCCTACCGCCGGAACCGTCAGACGCGCGTCAAGTTCAACATCATCAAGATCAAGATGGTTGCGCATATACATGGTCGAACTATCGCGTTTCGGCTGATGATCCCACGGTGTAACCCTCCCTTGTGTCAGGGCTTCATAAACCAGCTTGCGGCGTTTCTGGCTGTGGATGACGCGTTTGCGGAACGCATCCAGATCCCAGTTTTCCGCAAGTTCGGCACGAAACGCATCGCGGATTTCGCCGTGTGCCGGATCATTGATCAAATCGCGCACTTCATCGGGATCGCTTTCAAGATCATAAAGCATATCGGGATCAATCCCCGATGCGATGTATTTATAGGCCCCGCGCCGGATCATGATGATCGGGGACAATGCCCCCTCGCCGCAATATTCGCCAATCACCTCGTCATGGCCGCCGGTGCCCTGCATGTGCGGCACCAGACTTCTGCCATCGATCTGCACCGCCAAATCACCTGATCCATCCCCGGCAAGTTCACGCAGGGTTGGCAGAATATCGATCAGCGACACCGATTGCGAAACGCGTTTCTGTCCCTTTGCCCCCGGAAAGGCAAAGAACATCGGCACCCGTGCGCTCGGTTCAAACCACGACATTTTGTACCACATGCCGCGTTCGCCCAGCATGTCGCCGTGATCACCGCTAAACACGATCAGCGTGTCGTTGTCCATGCCGGTTTCGCGCAGGGTCTGCATCAGTAACCCGACCAGACTGTCGACATAACTGATCGAAGCATAATAGGCACGGCGCGCCTGAAGGATTTCGTCATCGGTAACCGGCTGTTCATCAAGATTATAGACATGACGCAAACGCCGTGAATGCGGATCAGGTTCCGCATCATCGATCCTGACCCGCACCGGATCAATTTCCACCCCGTCATAAAGGTCCCAGAATTCCGGGCGCGCATTATACGGATCATGCGGATGGGTGAACGACACCGTCAGGAAAAACGGACGATCATCGTGTTTTTTCTGGCGCGCGACGTCATAAAGGTAACGCCTCGCCTCGAACGCGGTTTCGTCATCGAAATCAAGCTGGTTGGAACGGTAAACCGGCCCGGCCTGCGTGACCGACCCCATATTGTGATACCAGCTTGGCCGGTCCTCGAAATTGTCCCAGTCGCAATACCATCCGTAATCGGCCGGATAGATATCCGATGTCAGGCGGTCCTCGTAACCGTGAAGCTGATCGGCGCCGCAAAAGTGCATCTTGCCCGAAAGGGCGGTGCGGTATCCGGCACGCCGCAGGTAATGTGCCACGGTCGGTATATCGGACGGCAGGTCGGATGCGTTGTCATAGGCCTCGATCCGGCCGGGCAATTGCCCGGTCATCAGGCAAAAGCGCGACGGCGCGCAAAGCGGGCTGTTGGTATAAGCGGAATCAAAACCCACTGCATTTTCACACAGCGCATCAATGTTGGGCGTTTTGACCACCTCATGAC
>CBIHMD010000057.1:0-10135 GCA_966210655.1 uncultured Thalassospira sp. | reverse complement strand
GCAATGCTGACCAATGCGGAACGCACCGATCAGCAAAGCGAGAACGCGTTTGATGCGTCGGGCAAATCCAGCCGCAATATGGGCGAGATTTCCGAAGCGGCCAACAGCCTTGCGGCTGCCATTTCCCAGATCAGCAATGAAATCCAGGAAAGCAGCCGCCGCGCACAGGCGGCAAGCGATCAGGCACTGGATGCGGATGCCAAAATCCGCAAGCTTGAAGAAGCCAGTGTGCGGATCGAGGATGTGGCGGCATTGATTGGCAATATTGCCGAGCAGACCAACCTTCTGGCCCTTAACGCGACGATTGAATCGGCCCGTGCCGGGGATGCCGGAAAGGGATTTGCGGTTGTTGCCAACGAGGTCAAGAACCTTGCCAGCCAGACGGCACGGTCGACCGAGGAAATCGCATCCGAAATCGCCAATGTCCGTACCGAAACCGTTCTTGCGGTCGAGGCGATCCAGACGATTGTTGCCAGCGTCAACGACGTCAACGGTATCCTTAAAGCCATCGCCGATGCGGTGCTGGAGCAGGGGACGGCCACAGGCCAGATCAGCAACAGCATTTCGGAAGCCGCCGGTTACGCCGAAACCGTATCGGGCGGGATTGGCGATGTGCGTGAAATCGCCCGTGCCACCCGCGAGTCAGCGGATTCCGTCGGGCAGGCAACCGGTGAACTTGGCCGTCAGATGACCGGTTTGAGTTCATCCGTGGACGGGCTTGTCGCCCGTTTGCGGGCGGTCTGATCCATTTTCCATTTTACTTCCAACAGGTTCATCAAAGGGGATTACCTGATGAAAACACTTATGCGTCTTTTTGTATCTGCCATGACCGCACTTTGCCTGACCACCGGCCTTGCACAGGCCCAGGACAAGGCGGCAACTGCACAGGAACTGGTCGACAAGGCCATCGCACTTTACGATCAGGTCGGACAGGACCAGTCCTTTGCCACCTTCAATGACAAGGACGGCGAATATGTTTTTGACGCGTATTATGTGATTGTCGCCGACGGCGAAAAGGGCACGTTCCTGACCCATGCGATCAATCCGAAGCTGATCAACAATCCGAAAATCTGGGATCTTCAGGATGTGAACAGCAATTTCATCATTCGTGACATGGTGGAAACCGGCAAGACGAACCCGGATGGCGGCTGGTCCAACTATACCTGGACGCACCCGGAAACCAAGAAACTTGCCGAAAAGAAAACCTGGGTAAAGCCGCATGACGGCAAAATCTTTATGGTCGGTTATTACGAGTAATCGGTGCCGAATCCCGTGATTACAGAAGGTCGTCCAAGTGACGGCCTTCTTAATTTCGTAATTTGGAAATCATGGAAGTATATTTTTTCCTGTGATGATCATCACAACAATAATGAAATAAAAGTTACGAAGCATTTTACTGGTATAGATATTTAGGTATTCACACTATTCGATAGTCTATATTTGTTCCAAACTTTCATAAGTTTGATGTCGAATGGTAAATTATCTTAAATATTGAATGGGTTATAATCGTTTTTAGCTTCAGAGGCCCGCGCAAGACGGGCTGATATCTCCTGGGTGGAAGCGCTGGTAACTGCGGCGTTATTCCAACGCAGCGTTCGGGTGTTCAGCCGTTTAACGGCAAATGAGTGGGAGATAGCTGTGAGAAAAATCAAGCGGGCAATCTTTTTGTCCGGCGGGGGACCTGCCGTCGGATTAAGTATCGGGGTTTTGAAACGGCTTCAGCAGGAACCCGATATTACGTTCGATATCTGGTCGTCTGCCTGCATCGGTGCGTGGTTATCTGTGGCCTGGCATCAGGCGGACGAAGGACAGGAACTTGATCAGACGATCGGGTTTTTCCGTAAGATATTCCGTCCGGCAAGCGTTTATGACCGCTTTCCGATTGCATCGGCCTTTGCGCCGGATTTCTTTTCCGATTTCGCCAACCGGCTTTCCTATTTCTTTAACCCGGGCAGCTATCAGGGGCTGATCGTGCCAGAGGCTATGGCCGAAGCCGCCGAGCATGTCCGCCATTTCATGGGCAATCCGAAATACTGGACGCCCCATAACCTTAACGATGTGCTGTTGAACGGTATTCTGGCGGTCAATCCGCTGTCGCGCTTTATGATCGGTGCGATGTACCAGACCAAGACCAAGGGATTGGCGAAAATCTATTCGCCAGACAGCATGTTTCTGGATCGGCTTGATTTCGACCGGTTGTATCAGCCCGATAAACCGGCCCTTTTCCATAATGCCTATAACCTGACGCAGCAGCGGTTAGAGCTGTTTACCAACAAGCCGGACCATTACAATCTGCCGCAGATGAATGCGCAGACGCTTTGTGCCTGTTCGGCCCTGCCGTTTATCGAGGAACCGGTTGAAATAAACGGCGATACCTATTGCGAGGGGGCGACGGTTGATACGGTCAACTTCTTTGATTTCCTGCACCATCATCCCGATGTCGAGGAAGTCTGGGTCAGCCGTATTCTGGACCTTAAACAGGTGCGTCAGCCGGAAAACCTTTATGACGCGCTTAACAACCTGATCATGCTGTTTGCCGCATCGGCAAGCGAGGATGCGGTCAAGGCGTTCAAGCGTGAAGTCGCGGAAAGCGGGCGGAAGATCGACATCATCGAAATCCCGGTTTCACCCCAGATCAATTACGACTGGACGTGGGAGAACCTTGATCGCGGGATTGACGATGGTTATCAGGCGACCGATGACATGATCGCCAGTTACCGCAATCGGCAGCTTCGCGAACATCCGGTACGTGATCTGCGCCGTCGTGCGGCACGGGCTTTGCCCGATCTGCATTTCCCGCTGGGCGGGCCGCGGCCAAGACTGGCGTAACATCATGAAAAAGGGGCCGCACATCATGCGGCCCCTTTGATTTCAGGCAGATTTTTGGAAGGCCGCGTTATTCCGCAGCTTTGAGATGTTCCGGCGGGTTGCGGAACTGTTCAAGCAGTTCGGCCTCGCGGGTTTTGACCTTGTCGATATTGCCATCCTTGATATGGCCGTACCCACGGATCTGTTCGGGCAGGGCCAGAAGGGCGTTGGCAATCCGGGCATTATCATGGTTAAGGCCAGTGATGACCTCGTCCACCAGTGCCTCGTAATCGGCAATCAACTGGCGTTCCATTTTGCGTTCATGGGTACGACCGAACGGGTCGACTGCCGTGCCGCGCAGGAATTTGAATTTCGCAAGGATGCCAAAGGCGTTCATCATCCACGGGCCAAAGGCCTGCTTTTTCAGGTGGCCGGTTTCCGGGTCCTTGTCGGCAATGGCCGGTGGTGCCAGATGGAACCGGATTTTGTAATCGCCGGTGAAGTTTTTGGCGAGTTTGGCCTTGAAGGCCGGGTCGGTATAAAGGCGGGCGACTTCATACTCGTCCTTGTAGGCGAGCAGTTTGAAGTAATATTTCGCCACAGTCCGGGCCAGATCATCGCCATCATCAAGGCGTTTTTCAGCCGCGGCAACCTTGTCGACCAATGCGACAAACCGGTTGGCATAGGCCGCGTTCTGATAATCGGTCAGGAAGGCTTTGCGTTTGGTGATGATATCCGAAAGCGTGGTGGCAATCGGGTGTGCTTCGGTCTCGTTCGGGCCGATGACATCAAGCACGCGTTTCGGATCATGGGCAAACAGGCGGCCCCAATAGAAGGACTGCTTGTTCATATCAATCGCGACACCGTTCAGATCAATCGCCTGCATCAGGGCTTCTTCGGTGATCGGGATCAGGCCGCGTTGCCATGCAACGCCCAGCATGAACAGGTTGGTGGCAATCGAATTGCCCATCAGGCGGGTGGCGATATCGCTGCCTTCGACGAAGTTCACCGCATCCGCACCGCAGGCATCGGAAATGACCTTCATATGTTCGTTCGATTTCAACTGGAAATCGGGGTTGCGGGTAAAGGCACCGGTGACGGTTTCGTGGGTGTTGATCACGGCCTGGGTAAAGTTGCGGCGCATCTTGGCAAGGCCTTCGAAGCTTGCCGCGACCAGAAGATCACAGCCCAGCACCACATTGGCTTCGCCCGCCGGGATGCGTGCGGCATGGAGTTTTTCCTGCGTATCGGCAAAGCGGATATGACTTACGACCGCACCGCCTTTTTGGGCCAACCCCGCCATATCAAGACCGACAATGCCCTTGCCCTCGATATGGGCGGCCATGCCAAGCAGGGCCCCGATGGTAACAACCCCCGTGCCACCAACACCGGTAATCAGAACCGACCATGGATCGGTGATATCGGGCAGGGTCGGGCGCGGCAGGCTGGCAAAGATGGCATCGCCCGCATTACCGCTTTTGGCGGCGGCTTCGGGTTTGCGCAAGGAACCACCTTCGATGGTGACGAAGCTTGGGCAGAAGCCATTCAGGCAGGAGAAATCCTTGTTACAGGCGGACTGGTCAATGGCGCGTTTGCGGCCAAATTCGGTTTCGACCGGGACGACGGCCAAGCAGTTGGATTTTTCACCGCAATCGCCGCAGCCCTCGCAGACCAGATCATTGATGAAAACCCGTTTGGGCGGATCGACCATCAGTTTGCGTTTGCGACGGCGACGTTTTTCCGCCGCACAGGTCTGATCAAAGATCAGGATGGTCACACCTTCGATTTCGCGCAGTTCTTTCTGGGTGTTTTCCAGCTCGTCGCGGTGGCGGATATCAACACCATCGGCAAAGTGCGATGCGACCGGATATTTATCGGGTTCATCGGACAGAACGATGATGCGTTTAACCCCTTCATCGGCCATCTGGCGGGTGATTTGCGGCACGGTCAGCGGGCCGTCAACCGGTTGGCCCCCGGTCATGGCGACCGCATCGTTAAACAGGATTTTATAGGTGATGTTGACACCGGCCGCGACGGCGGCGCGCACCGCAAGCGACCCGGAATGGTAATAGGTGCCATCGCCGAGATTCTGGAAAACGTGCTTTTCATTGGTGAACGGGGCCTGCCCGATCCAGGTGACACCTTCGCCGCCCATATGGGTAAAGGTTTCGGTCGAACGGTCCATCCAGTTGACCATGTAATGGCACCCGATCCCGGCCATGGCGCGGCTGCCTTCGGGCACCTTGGTGGAGCTATTATGCGGGCAACCCGGGCAGAACCACGGAATGCGCGCGACATCGGGGCGCGGTTCGGCGATTTCGCGTTCTTTCTGTTCCAGCCAGTCGATGCGTTCGTGGATTTTCGGGCTGTCATAGAACCGTTTGATGCGCTGTGCGAGGACAACCGCGATGCGCGCCGGGGTCAGTTCATCCATCGAGGGCAGAATCCATTCGCCCTTTTCATCGAATTTGCCGATCACGGTCGGGCGGACATCTTCGCGCCAGTTATAAAGCTGTTCCTTGACCTGATTTTCCATCACCGCGCGTTTTTCCTCGACGACGATGATTTCTTCAAGGCCCATGGCAAATTCGCGCACATCGTCGCGGTTGAGCGGCCAGCTCATGCCGACCTTCAGCACGCGAATGCCGATTTTGGCGGCATCGGCTTCGGATATGCCAAGGTCATCAAATGCCTGCATGACATCGAGATAGGCCTTGCCCGTCGTGACAATGCCAAGCCGCGCATTCGGGCTGTCGATCACGGTTTTGTTCAGCTTGTTGGTGCGCGCATAGGCAAGGGCGGCATACAGCTTGTATTTCATCAGGCGGTGTTCCTGATCCTTTGGCGTATCGGGCCAACGGATATGGAGCCCGCCTTCGGGCATGTCGAAATTATCGGGGATGATCGGCGTGATGCGATCCGGGGCGACATCGACCGCGGCCGAACTTTCGACCGTTTCGGCGATGGTTTTCATCGCGACCCAGCAACCGGAATAGCGGCTCATGGCCCAGCCATGAATACCGAAATCAAGGATATCCTGCACGCCCGACGGGTTCAGGACCGGGATTTGCGCATCGATAAAGGCATATTCGGTCTGATGGGGCAGGGTGGATGATTTGCAGGAATGATCATCACCGGCCAGAACCAGAACGCCGCCATGTTGTGACGTCCCGGCATAGTTGGCATGTTTGAAAACATCGCCCGACCGGTCAACGCCCGGTCCCTTGCCGTACCACATGCCAAAGACGCCGTCATATTTGGCGTCCTTGTACATATTGACCTGCTGGCTGCCCCAGACGACGGTGGCGGCGAGGTCTTCGTTCACACCGGCCTGAAATTCGATCTGCTGTCGGGTCAGGAATTTTTTGGCGCGCCAAAGCTGCTGATCAAGGCCGCCCAGCGGCGATCCGCGATAACCGGAAATACATCCGGCGGTATTGAGGCCTGCGCGCGCGTCAAGCTGGCGCTGCATCAGGGGCAATCGAACCAACGCCTGAATACCGGTCAAATAGACCCGACCTTCTTCAAGCGTATATTTGTCATCAAGGCTAATTGCCGCCAATTGTGCCATGACCAGTCTCCCTCGGGATCTCTCTCTGATTGCGGGGTCGTGTGGGCCAGTTGCGCTGCTTTTATTGATATAAGTTTACGTGCAGCGTTTTGGTATGGCCCGTAAAATTCTCTTTTGCGTCATTGGCGCTCCGGCTTTGGCGTTTGATCGGAGCGGATCGCTGTCTGACTGGATAATGGTAATGAATGCTGACCTTTTTTCAAATCAACTCGCAACGCAATGTGCAAAACGCCTGATTGCACTGGTTGACGTTGGGTCAACTTGATATTTACTTATTCCGGTACCGATTTGCGCGCAATTTTATTGCGAACATGCTGCGACGCGAAATTTCGGCTGCGCCCGAGTCCGGGCTCGGCAATCTGCAAACGGGGTGTTAGTCTTGGCCTGGGTTTGGGTGCTCTAGGAGAGCAGGAGCATGAAATGGATCAACGTGTATCGCTGATTACACTTGGCGTTGCGGACCTTGACCGGTCGCGACGCTTTTACGAAGACGGGCTTGGCTGGAAAGTCACCCAGATGGTCGAGGGGCAGGTGGTTTTCTATCAACTGTCCAATGGTCTTGCGCTTGGCCTGTTTGGTCGGGACGACCTGATCAAGGACGGGCGGTTTGATGATGATACCGGTGCCCGTTTTGCCGGCCTGACGATTGCCTATAACACACGTGACGAAGCCGAAGTCGATGCGGTGATGGCAGAGGCAAAGAAAGCCGGTGCCGTCATTCAGAAACCGGCGGAAAAGGTGTTCTGGGGCGGGTATTCGGGATATTTCCGCGATCCGGACGGGCATGCCTGGGAAGTGGCGTATAACCCGTTCTGGGAACTCGATGCCAACGGCAACCTGACAATCCCGCAGCCGGAATGATTTTTTATTGTGCCACTAAAAAAGGCCCTGCTGATAATCCGCAGGGCCTTTTGTTTTAGCTGGCTTTATCCTTGCGCAGATGGGTCAGGAAATGGATCAGCCCACCGGCCAGCAATCCCCAGAACGCCCCGGCAACCCCGAAAAAGGATAGACCGGCGGCGGTGACAAGGAAGGTTACGGCGGCGGCTTCGCGCGCGTCGTCATCCTTGAATGCGGCAACCACCGATCCGGAAAATGCCCCGATCAGGGCAAGGCCGGCAACCGCTTCGATCAGGATCGAGGGGGCCAGACTGACAAAGGTGGTGACAAGGCCGGCCAGCAATCCGAACAGGATGTAAAACACCCCGCCAAAGGCCGCGGCCCAGTATCGTTTTTTCGGATCGGGATGGGCGTCCTCGCCCGCACACAGGGCGGCGGTGATCGCGGCAAGGTTGACGGCATGCCCGCCAAAGGGGGCGGCAAGTAACGAGAAAAAGCCGGTGGTGGCAAAAAGCGGGCCGGGCGGGGTATCGTAATTATTGGCGCGCAGAACTGCCGTACCGGGAATGTTTTGCGATGCCATGGTAACGATAAACAAAGGCAGGGCAATACCGACCAGACCGGCCAGTGTGAATTCCGGTATGACGAATTCGACCGGCGGCACGATGGCACCGGCAAGGCTGCCAAGCGTATTTTCAGGGAACTCGACACCGACCGCCATGACAATGATAAAGGCCAGCAAGGCCGCAGGCACCGCAAACAGGCGATTGATCCGCCCGACCACCAGCCACGCAATGACAATCGGCAGACCCAAAAGCGGATTGAAGGCGACCGCCTTGATCGGTGCCAGACAAAGACCGAGTAACACACCAGCCAGCATGGCATTGGCAAGCGGGGCGGGAATGGCGGCAACCGCACGGCCCAACGGCTTCCAGATGCCGCAGATGATGATCAGGATCGCGCAGATAATAAATGCCCCGATGGCCACGGCAAAACCACCGTCAATCGCACCGGATGTTGCCAGCAAGGCCGCACCGGGGGTGGACCATGCGATGCTGATCGGCATGCGGGTACGCAATGACAGATAGATCGAACACAGCCCCATGGCGACCGATAGCGCCATAAGCCCCGATGCCGCCTGATCGGGCGTCGCACCAACGGCACCAAGCCCCTGAAGGACGACGGCAAAGGAACTGGCCGAACCGACAAAGGCGGCAAGAATGCCCATGAATAGATTTTGGGGCGAGATATCGCGCAGCATGGTGGCTCCGTCAAACAGGTAGAACGGATTGATGAGAAATGCGGTGGCAGAGCGGGTGAATTTAGTGAGATCGCGCGATACAGACCAGAAAAAAGAAAAGCCCCGCAGGTGTTTGCCGGGGGCTTCTTTGTTTGGATCGATATTCAGATAGACAACGATACCGACGGAATGCGCCGGTCAAAGCATGTCGCGTTTGGTGTGCGGATTTGCCACTTCGTGGGTGCCGATCAGTTTGGCCTGATGGCGGGTCAGAATGTCGGTGGCACGGCTTTCCGTTGTTTCATCGGGTGTCTGAACCCAAAGCAACAGCCCGCCGTCATCAAGTTCGTCCTGCAATTCGCCAGAATATCTTTTTCCGATCATGGCGGCGACCACACCGCCCGCCGCAGCACCGATGCCGCCTGCGCCGACAATGGCTGCGATGGTAAGGGCAATCGGGCCGCCGGCTGCGATCATGATACCCGCCGCACCAAAGGCGGCTGCATACATCGGTGCCCCGATCAGGGCGCCCTCGGCATTGCCAATCGGGGTGGGCGCGGTATAGGCGAGCGGGGGCATATCCGGGTCGTTATCGATATCCTCGACCTTGCGATAGACATGGCCCAGTTTGTCTTCGATGGTGCGTTCGGTCGCAAGCAGGCTTAGGTCGGAATGTTTGAAACCGGCCTCTTCCAGATCCTCTGCGGTTTTTTGCAGGGCAGGAAGGTCATGAAAAACACCAACGGTTTCGTTTCGGGTCCTGAGGATGGACATCGTCGCCTCCTTTTATTGAAAGGCTCCCTAACGTCACCAACGTGCCGATGTGGCGATTGGTTCCGAATTTTTCCGATCCAGTGAAATGCTGCAAAAATGACAACGGCACCCATCAAGGGTGCCGTTGGTGATCATTATGGTGCCGATCTTACCGTTCGGTGATCTTGAATTCGATACGACGGTTGCGGCGATAGGCGATTTCATCGTCGCGGTTATCAAGCGGCTGAAATTCGCCAAAGCCCGCCGCGACCAGCCGGTTTGGCGGAACGCCGCGATCAATCAGGAATTTGACTACCGAAATGGCACGCGCCGATGACAGTTCCCAGTTCGATGCGAATTTCAGGTTACGGATCGGAACCTTGTCCGTGTGACCGTCAACGCGCATGACCCAGTCAATATCATCAGGAATTTCGGACGAAATGGTTTTCAGCGTATCGCCAAGTTTTGCCAGCTGTTCCTGACCTTCTTCACCCAGATCGGCAGAACCCGATGTGAACAGGACTTCGGACTGGAAAACAAAGCGGTCGCCAACCACGCGGATATCCTGACGGTCGCCCAGAACTTCGCGCAGGCGGCCAAAGAATTCCGAACGATAGCGCTGCAATTCGGCAACCTTGGTGGCAAGGGCGGCATTGAGCCGCTGCCCGAGATTGACGATCTGAGCTTGAGCGTCCTCGTTCTCGCGCTCGGACGCTTCGAGGGCGGCTTCGATCCGGGCAAGCTGCTGACGCAGGGCCAGCATCTGCTGGTTGAGGGCCGCGACCTGTGCCTGTGCCTCGGTGCTGAGCTTTTTCTCGTCTTCGAGTTCGGCTGCGCGCGAAGCCAGCAGGGCGGAAAGTTCTGCGATGCGGGTTTCCTGATCGGCAAGCTGTTCGTCAGCCTTTTCGCGTGCGGTGCTAAGC